>RFHM01000200.1 GCA_003696865.1 Acidobacteriota bacterium
ACAAAAAGTCAAGATAAATTTTACATAAGTGTAGATCCGAGACGGTGAGCAATCGAGGTGTGACAAAGATCAACCGCGGCTCTCCGATGAAGAACCGTTCACGGCAAGCCCAGCCGCGTTAATATGCGCTTGAGTTTTTTCAGGCAGCGGCCGCGCGTCGGGCCAATGCTGGAAGCGGGCATTCCCAGCTCTCGAGAGATGCGCTCATACGACCAGGCCTCTTTTTCGTAGAATAAATATCGGATCAACTTCTGACATCGCTCGTCGAGTTGCTCAATGCCTCGCCGCAGGAGATGCTGCTGCTGGAGAGTCTGGAGCATCTCATCGGGCAACCGGCCGGGATCGGGGATGTCATCGCCCTCTTCCCACTCTCCGTCGAGACTGACCATCTCCCGACGCTGTCTCATCCGCCAGCACTCGCGCTGCGTCGTGGTCATCAGCCAGGAGACCAGACGAGCTTCCTCCCTCAACTCGCCGAGTCGTTCTAACAGAGCGAGACACACGGCCTGGAACACATCATCGGCATCCTGGGGAGCGAGACCATATTTTCGAGTCGGAATGGAGTAGATGAGGCGGCGATATCGCTTGAGCAAGGCTTCCCACGCTCGGGCGTCGCCTTGCAGGCAGAGACCGATGAGCCGAACGTCTTCCAGCTTCGCATAATCGGGAATCTCTTGACGAGTGGCCATGGAAGCGGTCACCTCTCGGCCAGAGGCCAATCGAGCCCACCGGCGACATCGGGAAGCGTCACCGGGATGCTCGGCGCGACCCTCTCAACGAGTCCTTTTTCATCCCCTCGATGCGGCTCAGGCGTGCCATGGACGACTCCTTCGACAATGAAGTGTGGCGCAAGCTGGCAGCTTGCGCTACGCGTTTTCATCCCCTCGATGCGGCTCGGGCGCGCCATGGACGACTCCATCGAGACCCCCGCGAGAATCGGGCGAGACGAGTTCGAGAGGTATGGATGAGGGGGACTCTCCCGCTCCCTCAGAGAGAGATTGACTCAACACGACGTCCGCTAGAGCACTCTCCCCCGCCCGTGAATACTTCAAGGGTCCCTCAGATACCGATCGACACGACATCATGCCACTGGGAGGCCGATCTTCTGGATGATCCCATCGAGGAGACCCGCACCCGCTTCGTGCCCGGTGAAAATCCCAGCGGGCGCGGGTCAACAAACTGCCATCATCTCAGCAGTACTTCCCTCCCAAAGGCCCCTCTACATATCACATTTTGACGGTCAGACCACGCGCATCCATGTATATGTATGAGGAGTGGCGTGGGCGATTGATACATGATTTTCTCCAGGCCTCTTCCCGAAGCGAGAGAGAGCAATGAGTCGCCCGAATGAAGGAACCGGCGACGAGCGTCCCCCCGGTTTGCCTCAGAGTCGCCCGTTCGCTATAGTTACTCGATGATGAAAAACGTGCTCTTCGTGTGCATCGAAAATGCTTGCCGGAGTCAAATGGCCGAAGCGTGGGCGCGCCATCTGGGACGCGGCCGCCTCAACGCGTTCAGCGCCGGCTCGCGCCCCGCGGGGAGCGTGAATCCCAGGGCCATCGAAGTGATGCGGGAACGCGGCATCGAACTCACCGGCCATCAATCCAAGGGCTTCGACGCCCTGCCCGCGTTGACCTGGGATTACGTCATCACCATGGGCTGCGGCGACGACTGTCCATTCGTCCCGGCGCGCGCGCGACTGGACTGGAATATTCCCGACCCTAAAGGGAAATCCTTAGAGGAGTTTCGTCAGGTGCGCGATGAGATCGAACGGCGGGTCAGACAATTGCTCGAACAACTCTGAAGGGGGCGGCGCGCTCGGACGGACCGAATCGGCGGCATCCCCCGATCAGGCGACGGAATCGCCAGATCATATGTCATCTTCGCCGGAGAAAATTCGCATCGGCGTCATTGGCTGCGGTCACTGGGGACCGAACCACATCCGAAATTTCACCCATCTGCCCGATGCCGAAGTCGTCGCCGTCGCCGACCTCAATCCCGAGCGGCTGACCATCATCCAGCAACAGTATCACCACCTCGCCCTCTACGAAGATCATCGCGCTCTGTTGGCGCGCGATGACCTGGATGCCGTGGTCATCTCCACGCCGACGCGAACGCACTACGCCATCGCCCGGGAAGCCTTGCTCGCCGACAAGCACGTCCTGTGCGAAAAACCGCTCTGCCATAGCGTCGAAGAAGGTGACGAACTCATCGCTCTGGCCGAGCAACGGCGACGAATATTGATGGTCGGACATGTGTTCCTGTTCAATAACGGCATCCTCAAATTGAAAGATCTCATCACCTCTGGCGAAATCGGTCGCCTCTACTACATCACCGCCAAACGTACCAACCTGGGCCCCATTCGCCAGGATGTGAACTCGGTGTACGATCTCGCCTCCCACGATATCTCCATCCTCAACTTCCTGCTCGATGCCCTGCCCGAACGCGTCTCGGCGGTCGGACGCGCCTTCCTTCAGGACGGTCTGGAAGACGTCGCCTTCATCTCGCTTCATTATCCCAACGACGTCCTGGCCAATATTCACGTGAGCTGGCTCGACCCCAAAAAAATCCGCCAGATCACCATCGTGGGGGATAAAAAGATGGTCACCTGGGACGACCTGTCGCGCATCGGCCCGGTGCAGATCTACGACAATCGCATCATCAGCCACCCCTACTATAGCGACTTCGGCGAGTTTCAACTCCTCACCCGCGAAGGCAACGTCACCATTCCCCACGTTCACATGGAAGAACCGCTGAAGCTTCAGTCGCAGTACTTCCTCACCTGCATTCGGACCGGCCATATTCGCCTCTGTACCGCGCACCAAGGCGTGGACGTGGTGCGCGTCATTCGAGCGGTCGAAGAATCATTGGAGCACCAGGGGAAACCTATCGAGGTGGACCGATCTCCGACAGCCCACCCCCGCGCGTCATAGCCCATCCTCAGTCGAACATCATTCGGGACTCGACGCGGCGCCTCCGAAGTGACGCTCGACGAGCGCCTGTCAAGGCGACAAAATTATCAATTCGAGATGATGAATTGACATTTGCGTCTGATTATCAAGTAAAAGCGACAGAATTGTAATAACCGATCATCGGCGGCGAACTCGGGCATCCGTGGAGAGAAACGGCTATCTCCCTGTGATTCAATCCGTTATCTCATCGCTCCTGGATGGGGTCCTGTTTGGTACGTGGCTTGCATGTACTCCCCCTCTGAGAATGAGGTGGAGCGCAAGTTGGCAGCTTGCGCTCCTTCGTGGTGGGCGACGGCCCAGGGGTGATTATCCCGATACGGGAAGAAGCGGAGCGGACATCGCAAAATGGGCGAGGGCATGACCATCGACAAAGAGAAAATCCTGATCCACGCCGATGAAATCCTCCCCAGCGTCGGCTCCCGCGCCGAACGCGAGGAGCACGTGGCGCGATTCAGGAGATTCCTGAAGGTGGAGACCGAGCGGCTGAAAATCAGGCACCGCTTCGGACTGGATGGGAGAGAAGTCGCGCGCGGTCGAAGTTATGTCATCGACCTCATCGTCCGTCGCGCCTGTCAGTGGGCGCTCACTCAATGCGCTTCCCGGCGAGAGATCGAGGACCGATACGCCGTGATCGCTCTTGGCGGTTATGGTCGGCAGGAGATGGCTCCTTATTCGGATGTGGATGTGCTCTTTCTCCACGCCGGCCGGCGAGCCCACCAGGTGAGCGCATTCCTCGAACTCGTCCTCCACCTGCTCTGGGACATCGGCCTCACCGTGGGGCATAGTTTCCGCTCCATCGCCGAATGCATCGCGATGGCCAAAAAGGATCTGCACTCGCGCAACGCCCTGGCCGAAGCTCGGCTCATCACCGGCAACGCTCATCTCTTCCGTCGACTGACCAGGCGACTCGACGAGGCCGTCCTCAGGAATGGGCGCGCCGTGGATGCGTTCATCGAAGCCATGTGCGCCGAGCGCGAGCTCCGCTATGCCCGGTTCGGGAGAACCGTGTGCGTGCAGGAGCCGAACGTCAAAGAGAGCGCCGGTGGCCTGCGAGATGTACACACCGTCCTCTGGATCGGGCGTGCCCTGTTTGGTTGCCGAACGTTGGAAGATCTCCGCGCGGAAGCGCTCATTTCGGGAGCCGAGTATGCGGCCATCGATCGAGCGTACAATTTTGTCGCCCGCGTGCGAAACGAAGCACATTTTTGCACCGGCCGGCGAACGGATCTCCTCACGCTCGATCTGCAGCCGACGTTGGCCGCCCATCTCGGCTATGAATCCAAGCGCGGGCTGTTGGCCTCTGAGCGGTTCATGCGCGAGTATTATGAGCGAGCCCACGATC
>RFHM01000201.1 GCA_003696865.1 Acidobacteriota bacterium
AGTTGATCACGCCGATCGCGTTGGAGCGGGGGGTGCGGTTTGCCATTCGCGAGGGCGGCCGCACCGTGGGCGCCGGCTCCGTCACCGAAATCGTGGAATAGGCGAGGGAGATCAAAGGCTATGCCTCGCGATATCATTACATTAGAGTGTACGGAGTGTAAGAGTCGAAATTATTCGACGACTAAAAATAAACGGCGGATGACCAAGCGATTGGAGTTGAGAAAATTTTGTCGGGTCTGCCGGAAACATACTGTACATCGGGAGATTAAGTGAGGGTGTGCAGGGGTATAGTGTTAGCGGATAGCACGGCGGTCTCCAAAACCGCAAGGCCGGGTTCGAATCCTGGTACCCCTGCCACTCATTCGTGCCTATGGCCAAAGTCGTGGAAGAAACTGGCGAGCGCGCGCGAGTGGCATCTCCAAGCCTCATTGTGAGGAAGGCGCAGGCTGTCAAGCAATTCTATCGCGATGTGAAGCTGGAGATGAAGCGGGTGACCTGGCCAACGCGGGAGGAGGTTTATCAAACCACCGTGGTCACGATTTTAGCCGTTTTTTTCTTCGGGTATTTTCTATGGGGAGCTAACTGGGTATTGGCTCGGTTAGTACAACACATTCTTGCGTTTTTATCGAGCTGACATGTCACGAGAACGCTGGTTCATCATTCATACCTATTCCGGGCACGAGCACAAAGTGTGCGAGAGCCTGCGGAACCGTATTCGCGCCTTTGGCATGGAGGATGAGATCACCGACGTGTTGGTCCCGACGGAAAAGGTGGTGGAGTTGAAGAGCGGTCGGCGCGTGGAATCCGACAAGATGATTTTCCCCGGGTATGTTCTGGTGAAGATCAAAACCGATGAGTTCGGGGAGATCTCCGAGAAAGCCTGGCACACGGTGAGGAATACCCCTAAAGTGACCGGGTTCGTTGGAGGACAGCATCCCACGCCGCTCACCGATGAGGAGGTGGAGGAGATCATCTCCCACGTCTCCCTCACCGCCGAGAAGCCCAAACCCAAACACACCTACCTTCCCGGGGAGATGGTGAAGATCATCGATGGACCGTTCACCGGATTCAAGGGGAAGGTCGATGAGATCAATCCGGATAAGAACACACTGAAGGTGATGGTGACGATCTTTGGGAGAACGACGCCGGTGGAACTCAGTTTCCTGCAGGTGGAGCGGGAGACGTTCACCGAAGAGACATAGTGTCCGGACGTTGGTGAGAGTCTGGGGAGGAGAAGGCGCATATGGCCAAGAAAGTCGTGGCGCAGATCAAGTTGCAGATTCCTGCCGGAAAGGCCAATCCGGCTCCCCCGGTTGGCCCGGCACTGGGTCAACACGGGGTCAACATCATGGAATTCTGCAAGCAGTTCAACGCTCGCACGGCCAAGCAAGGGGATGTGACGGTGCCCGTGGTCATCACCGTCTATGCCGATCGATCGTTCACCTTCATCACCAAGACGCCGCCGGCGGCCGATTTGCTCAAGAAGGCGGCGGGCATCGAGAAGGGATCGGCGCAGCCGAATCGGGAAAAGGTGGGTAAGGTGACCAAGAAGCAGATCGAAGAGATCGCCAAGATCAAGCTCCCGGACCTGAATACCACGTCCCTGGAGGCGGCCATGCGCACCATCATGGGGACGGCACGAAACATGGGTTTGGAGATTGTGGAATGATCGCGACGATCACGGTGGAGGTGAACACCTACCCGGTAGCCGCGGGGAGCGCGACGCGAAGGGAGTGAATGGAGTATGGCTGGTAAAAAATACGCGGCGGCAGTGGCCCAGATTGATACCCAGAGAGCCTACACGCTTGAAGAGGCCATCGAGTTGGTCAAGAAGACGGCATATGCCAAGTTCGATGAGACCGTGGAGCTGGCGTTGCAGTTGAACGTCGATCCGCGGAAGGCCGATCAGATGGTTCGCGGCACCGTGGTTCTGCCTCATGGTCTGGGCAAGACCCGTCGGGTGGCCGTCATCGCTTCCGGCGACAAGCTGAAGGAAGCCGAGGCGGCGGGTGCCGATGTCGTCGGCGGCGAGGATGTGGTCAACAAGATCAAGGAGGGATGGCTGGACTTCGACGTGCTCATCGCCACTCCCGACATGATGCGGTTGGTCGGACCGTTAGGGCGGATCTTAGGACCCCGTGGGCTGATGCCCAACCCCAAGGTGGGGACGGTGACCTTCGATGTGACCACAGCAGTGAAAGAGGCCAAAGCGGGTAAGGTCGATTTTCGCGTGGATAAGACGGGGGGCATTCATGTGCCCATTGGGAAGGTCTCCTTCGCCACGGAGAAACTCGTGGAGAATGCCCGAGCCGTCATCGAGGCCGTCATCCGCGCCAAACCCGCATCGGCCAAAGGGCGCTATATCAAGAGCGCCTTCTGTTCATCGACCATGGGACCGGGCATCAAATTAGACGTCAATGCGCTCATGACGCAGGCGGGATAGACGATTATGAAGACGAGAGAACAGAAGCAGCGCGAGATCGAGTTGTTGGCCGATGCCTTCCGTCGGTCGCCCAACATCTTTCTCATCTCGTTCGAAGGGCTCTCAGTGGCCAAGGATTGGGAGTTGCGTCGCCGGCTGCGACAAGCGGCCAACGGGGGGATCACCTATCGGGTGGTGAAGAATCGCCTGGCGCAGAAAGCGGCTCAGGGGACGCCCCTGGAGGCGCTGAGCGATCAGTTCCGAGGGATGACGGCGGTGGCCTTGAGCCAGGACGATCCGGTGACGGTGGCGAAGGTGCTCACCGAATTCGCCAAGGAGAACCGAGGGCTCCAGTTCAAAGGAGCCATCGTTGAGGGGCGAGTGATCGATCTGGAGCAGGTCAAGGCCTTGGCCAGCCTGCCCTCGCGAGCCGAGCTGTTAGCTCAAATTGCCGGACTCATTCATCTTCAGGCACAACGCATCGTCAATGTGATCAACGGCGTGACCAGGAATCTGGTCGTCGTGTTGGGGCAGGTTCGAGATCAAAAGGCGGCCGAATGAACGAATCCGAGACTCGCCGGGCGAGGCCGGTTGGTCTCATTCGTGGTCGGTGACGGATCGGGCGCATGGGGCAGTGGACACGAAAGAATGACTCAATGAATCCAAATTCATGGAGATGGAGGCTGTTTTCATCATGAGTGAGAAACTTCAAGCCATTGTGGATCAAATTTCGGAGTTGACCTTGCTGGAGGCATCCGAGTTGGTGAAGATGATGGAGGAAAAATTTGGCGTCTCCGCCCAGGCGGCTGTGATGCCGGCGATGGTGCCGGGAACGGCCGGGGCCGGGGCAACCCCGGAGGCGGAGGAGAAAACGGAATTTGATGTCATCCTCACCGGGATCGATCCGGCAAAGAAGATCAGCGTCATCAAGGCGGTGCGAGAGATTACCAGCTTGGGATTGAAAGAGGCCAAGGAGCTCGTAGAGAGCGCTCCTAAGCCGATCAAGGAAGGCGTCAGCAAGGAGGAAGCCGAAGAACTGCAAAAGAAACTGACTGAGGCAGGGGGCAAGGTCGAGCTCAAGTAGAGATGAGGCCAGGCGGGTCGTGACTCCGGAGTCATCTGACGACCCCGGAGTCACGACCCACGAACGACGAACCGCAAGATTCGATCCGTCGCTATTTCGAGACGATCAGAAACGTTTTGACCAAACGTCGAAACAGTCCAAAGACCCCAAAGGAGCGGCCCAGCCGAGGTGTCGGCGGGGTCGCTTCCCGTCTGAGGAAGACCAACCCTGTATGAGGGACAGAGGGGAGTGACTATGTCAACGCACACCACCAATGAACGCCAGCGCGTCGATTTTTCTCGGATTCGGACGACGGTCCGTATCCCCAATCTCATTGAGATTCAACGGCAGTCGTACCATCAGCTCATGCAGATGGATCGGCTGCCGGAAGAGCGCCAGGATACCCAAGGCTTGCAGGCCGTGTTCCGGTCGGTGTTCCCTATCAGCGATTACCGCGGCAGTGCCGAACTGGATTTCGTCGGCTACTCGATGGGCACCTGGCAATGCAAGTGTGGGCAGCTCGAGGGATTGGAGCATCTGCGGGCCAACTGTAAGAAGTGCAAGGCGGTCATTCGCCTGACGCCGTTCGCCGCCGATGTGATCTGTCCGGAGTGCGGCGCGCTCAATCGGGATGTCCTTCAGCTATGCCCCACCTGTGGCGAACCGGTCAGCCTCAAGCTCAAATACGATGTTCGAGAGTGCCAGGAACGCGGCATGACCTACGCCGTGCCCATGAAAGTCAAATTCCGGCTGACCGTCTTCGACATCGACGAAGCGACCGGGAAGCGCTCGGTACGGGATATTAAAGAAGAAGAGGTGTACTTCGGCGAGGTCCCCCTGATGACCGAGAACGGGACGTTCATCATCAACGGCACTGAGCGGGTCATCGTCTCTCAACTCCATCGAAGTCCCGGCGTCTATTTCGAAAAGCCCTCGGTCCATGGTTATCTGGGCAAGATCATCCCCAACCGCGGAGCCTGGGTGGAGTTCGAGTACGATGCCAAGAGCATCCTCTATGTGCGCATTGACAAGAAGCGGAAGATCCTGGGGAGCGTCTTCCTTCGCGCCCTGGGCCTGCCCCTGAAGCTCGATCTGGAGTCCATTCGGGAGAGCGACGAGTCCCTCAAGAACGCCATTCTCACGGCCAGCTACACGGATGAGGAGATTCTCCGTTCCTTCTACTCTGCCGAACGCATTCGCGTCCGCGAGGGTGATCTCTACTGGCAGTTGAGCGCTTCGGGGACGTCCACGCGAACGACACCTCTGCTCTCTGATGTCCGGGCGGCCGAGAACATCACTCACCCCCGGACCGGCGAGGTCATCGTGAAGGCGGGCCGCAAGATTTCCGCCTATGTTTATCGAGAGCTCCTCAAGGCCAAAGTCAAAGAAGTGAAGATCTCTCCCGGCGATCTGGAGGGAGCCTATTTCATCTCTGATCTCGTCGATGCTGATGGTGAGGTGCGCGCCGAGTGCAATACGCCCGTCACTGCCGAAGCGCTCTCTCGATTGATCGCCGGCAACGTCAAAGAGTTCGATGTCTTCTTCCCCGAGCGCGATAGTGTGGGGCCGGTGCTGAGCACGACGCTCAAGCGAGACAGCGCCAAGTCCCCGGCCGAGGCGCTGGTGGAAATCTATCGTAAGATGCGCCCCGGTGATCCCCCCACCGTGCTCTCGGCTTGGCGGTTGTTCGAATCCATGTTCTTCGATCCTCGCAAATTCGATTTCTCCAAGGTGGGGCGATTGAAGTTCAACATCAAGATGGGCTATCCCCGCGAGCATCGCATCGACGAGCTCACGCTATCGCCTCAGGATTTCTTCGACGTCGTCCGCTACCTGCTCAAGCTTCATCGAGGAGAGGGTGAAATCGATGATCGGGATCATTTGGGCAATCGCCGCGTGCGTCCGGTCGGCGAGTTGCTAGAGAATCAGTTCCGCATCGGATTGGTGCGCATGGAGCGGGCCATCAAGGAGAAGATGTCCGTCCACGCCGAGTTGCAGACGGCCATGCCCCGTGACCTGGTCAATGCCAAACCGGTCATGGCGGCGCTGAAGGAATTCTTCGGATCCAGTCAGCTCAGCCAGTTCATGGATCAGACCAACCCGCTGGCTGAGATCACCCACAAGCGGCGGCTGTCGGCGCTGGGACCGGGAGGGTTGTCGCGCGAACGGGCCGGATTCGAAGTGCGCGACGTCCATCCCACCCACTATGGGCGCATCTGCCCCATCGAGACGCCCGAGGGTCCCAATATTGGTCTCATCTCCTCGCTGGCCTGCTATGCCCGCATCGATGAGTACGGATTCATCCAGTCGCCTTATCGCAAGGTGGAGAACGGGCGGGTCATCGATTACGTTCGCATTCTCAGCCCCGGCGACAGCTCTTTCAAGGTGGGCGATCACCTGCCCAAGGAGAAAGTGGACCGGGAGAACCGACGCCTCGTCAAGGAGGGTAAACAACCTGCCGAGTACGAGCCCTATCCGTTCTATCTGAGCGCCTGGGAGGAAGCCAACTACGTCATCGGTCAGGCCAACATCGAGCTCGATGAGAAGGGATACATCGTGCACGACCGCGTCGCCGTGCGGAAGGGCGGCGAGTTCACCATGGCCCCCAAGGAGGAAGTCCAGTTCATGGACATCTCGCCGAAGCAACTCGTCTCGGTGGCCGCTTCGCTCATTCCCTTCCTCGAGCACGATGACGCCAATCGCGCCCTGATGGGCTCCAACCTG
>RFHM01000202.1 GCA_003696865.1 Acidobacteriota bacterium
AATCACCGCCGAGGCGCAGAGAACGCCGAGATCCTCCAACCGGCTCCGTTCATCCCTTCGGTGTGGCACCTGTGCACCCGGGGACGACTCTTTATAGAAGGTGGCGCGAGCTGGCAGCTTGCGCTACATTCCCGGAACACTCGTTTTCATCTTTTCGGTGTGGCCCTCGGGCCATGAGAGACTCCCTCGACCGGCGGGCCCGGCGGCTCGTCGGTCACCGTGTAGATTTTCCCTCCGCGCATGTACAGTCGTCGCATCTCCCTCAGGTTGAAAGGACGGGCGCCGCGCCGACCGAACACGGCCAACTGATTCCCACTTTCGTCCACCGCTCGATCTCGATCCAAGCCTTCGGAAAGCGCCAGCGCCGGTCCGCGCGTGCGATAGGTGGCAATCAGGCGCGGCCGAGGGCGCGGGCTGAAACCCAGGTAACCCGGAACGTCCCGGGGCGAGGTGAGTTGAATCACGCGCAGTCCGTTGTGACCGTCGGCGACATAGGCGAACTGGCTGGCGTTGGTCATGCCGACTTTCACATCCCGCGCATCGTTGAGAGCGCCGTTGGCGGTGTACACCTGATCGAGGAACGGATGCTCCGGCCGCTCAATATCGACAACGGCCAATCCTTGCTTGCCCGCCGCCACATACGCATACGTGCGGACCAGGTAGATGTTGTTCGCCTCCTCGATGGGAACAAAAGCGCCGGGAACGACGCGCGGGCGATCGAGCGACGTGACATCCAGGACTTTCACCCCCTCGGCATCACAGACGAACGCGTAACGGAACTGAACCTGCACTGCCCGCGGCTCGATCAATGCCGGCCGGCCGATCTCCGCCACGACCTTCGGTTCCAACGGATTCTCCAGGCTGACGACGACCAGGCCTCGATCGCAACAGATATAGGCATAGAGGCCCACGATGGTGATGTTGACCGCTCCATCCAGGACACCACCGGGATTGAAGGTGACGGCGCGCGTGAGGAAATTGTTTTCCGGATTGCCGTCGAGGAGAGTCGCCACGCCGGGGCCATTGGGATCATCCAATGGATTGCCGATCACGATGAGTCCTTCATACTTGTCCGCCACATAGATGAACGCGTACATCATGTGTATCGGCTGTTGGTCATCGCGATATTCGGCCTCTTGATTCTCCGGTCGATGCGGGCGGGTGGGGTCGATGGCCAATGTCGAAGGCGAGGCCACCGCCGTAGCGTACCTCGTCTTGACGTAGAATCGCTGACCGAGTGGCGAGAACGGCGCGGTGACGACGCGCTCGGAAAATCCTTTCTGATCGATTTGCGCCACATCATAGGCGCGGAATCCCCCACGCCCGTTGGCCGTGTAGAGGTATTCTCCGCGAAGCTGGAGGCTCAATACTTCGGAGCCGCGACCGGGCAAGCCCAGAATATCGTTCCCCGGATGGTGATAGGCTTCTCGCAGTTCATCCCGGCGTCGTTTGTGTCTTCGGTATCGCTCCGGATACGCCAGTTGATGAAGCCGGCTGCCGATGACGGCTTGTGGTTCATCTCGCTCGGTGACCACCACGGCTTCGAATCCTTCGCGGCCCTCGGCCACGTAGACGTAGCGAAACATGAAATTATAAAAGTTGGTTCCCTGCATGAGCATCATGGCCATCCAGGCATTGTTGTCGTTCTCTCGGGAAATATGACAGTCGGTGCAGCGTTTCGTCTCTGTGGCCCGGACGGTATGGGGAACGAAGGGGCTGAAAGCCTGACCGCTGTATCCTTCTGCCGAGACCGTCTGCTGCTGGGAATAGATCCACTCCCGATTCTGATTCTGCGAGCTGACGAGCACGGCGCAGGCCGATCGGATGGGAGCGATGCGCCGACCGGTCACCGTACCGTCTCGTCCCAACATCCAGACATCATCGCGGATGGTCTGGAAGTTATAGGACGTCCAGTTGCGCAATTCCGTGCCTTCATTATGCAGCATGGGCTTCCGCCGATTGGCCACCTGAGGCAGATGACATCCGAAGCAACTCGTGGTCCATGACGTGTGGCAGGCATAACAGGTCATCGAGCTGTTGGCATGAGCCAGTGCCCGTTCATCTCCCGGCACGCTCCCCCACGTCTTCCCATCCCGGCGAAGCGTCTTGGCCAGACGCGATTTTCGGTTGTAATGGGGATTGCCGGGCGTGATCGTATCGATCACCTGCACGACCTCCCACTCCAATCCCTTCTCGACCATGGAGCGTTGAATGAGCTTCTCTCCCCGCCACCGGAACCGCCGCTGGCCCCAGGGCGTTCGCAGAGCGGCCAGATTCGTCCCTCCTGCGGGAGCGGCCGGTCCCGATGTGCGCAACGTCGCTCGCCGCCGGATGGTCCCATGACAATCGATGCACCGGATTTCGACGGCGGCGCGAACTTCGCCGTAGAGTTTGCCGTTTCCGTGATTGTCCTGTTCGAAATGACAATCGACGCAGTGCATGCCCTTCTCCAGGTGAATATCTTTCAAGTGCACGGCTTTCTCGAATCGCTCAGGATCGTCGTGAGGAACGACGTTGCCGTGGGCGTCGAGCAAACGCCCCTTTCGATCATGCTTATAGACGTTGCGGAAGACCCATCCATGCCCGTGAAAGTCGGCAAACTGCGTGCGCGTCAGCTTGGGATTCAGGTCGATGACGTTGGCCAGGAATTCCGGATCGGACCACAGTCCGCGTACGGCGGCTCCCTCGGGATTGGCCGCTTGAATCCGGGCTATCTGTCGAGGCGAGCGGCGGCGTTCTTCTCGGGGATACATGAGGTGGCCGTCGGTCTCATTGTCCCACCAGATCGTGCCCAGATAGCTGTTGGTGACGGTGGTGCCCGGATGAACGTGGCAGACGATACATTGACTCGATGGGATCGAGCGGGTGAGAACATGATGAATCGGATGCCCCGATTCATCTTCGGGAATGGTAGGATCGATCGTGAAACTCCGTCCCCGATTTCCGAATCGGGCATAAGGCCCCGAATGCTCGACCGCGCGATCATTGGCGTAAATGACGTGACAGGCCGTGCAGCCACTGGACCGATAGTCGCCGGGATGATCGTTCGTTCCCAGGAACGAGAGGAGCGGATCGAGCAGTCGCGTCTTTTGCAATCCGATGAACACCGGGTCGGTACGATTCAACGTGCCCAGGCCACGGAAACTGAGTCCCTTATCCGGCTTGCCCGGTTCTTCTTCGGGATCGGGATTCCCCACCTCCAACCGTCGTCGCCCGCCCCGCTCGAATACGCGAAGGATATTGCCCGGCTGGGTGATCTCCCAGCGAGGGAGTGGATCGAGATAGGCGAGAATCCCTTTGCGCATGGTCTCGCCCGGCGTCGGAGGAGGCACCGTCTGCATCCGTTGCGGAGTGCCGTCGATGGCATAGCTCTCGCCGAATCGGGCATCCTTCAGAGGGAACGCCCCGTTGTTATATAGAGCCGCTCCCCAGAGCATCGCCCCATGGGTCATCATGCTCTTTCGCACCTTGTAAACTTCTTCAGGATGACAGCCCGCCGTGCCGCAGGTGAGATGGGCGATGCGCAGGTCGCCCGGATTGACGAAGCGAATGAACTCCGGACGCTCTCGATTCAACCGGGCGTAGGATCGCACCGGATTGGCCGAAGACGTCCACAACTCGGGCAGGCGCGGTTGGACGTGCGCGCGCTTCATGACGTCGAGATATGCCCGGGAGTAGGGCCTCTCATTGTCGGCCGTCTCCGGCCTGAACAGAGCGGCGTCGCCGCCGTGACAATCGGTACACCCCAGCCGTACCGTCCTGGTTCGATGCATAGTCGGCTCATCGATGCTGGTATGACAACTCCGGCAGCCGGCGCTCTTCCGGTCAACCTCGGCCTGCGACTGGGCGAGCAAACTCCCTTCGGCGGCCGATTGTGGCTTCACGAGACGATGCCGCTCATGAGCGCCGGGCGCCGCGGACCATCCCAAAGCAACGATGAGACCGGCTATGCAGGCGAGGCAACCGAGTTTGATCTCTCGACGATGACGTGGCGATGGTGTGCTCATGCTACGTCTCCCTCCTCGGCATCCAATAGTCCACTAGAAAGTGAACTTCGTGCTCACAAAGGCCGAATACAGCGCTTGCGATGTGAACAGATCCCGAAATCCCCTCCCCGGGATGAGCGCCGAGATCCCTCCTTTGATGATCACATTGTTATTGAGTAGTGGTCGATACTGAATGCCGATGCTGCAATCCGTGCCGATATGATGACGGATGGGGGATTGGAACAACAGGAGTTCCAGTGGCGCGGTGTGTTGAAATCGAAGGACGTTCACATTGATCAATGCGCGCAATTCGGGCATCACCTCCACATCGGCGCCCAGATTGAACAGGAACAGTCCCGGGTTGACGAAGTTGGCTTGCCCCTCCGTCTTACTGGTACGAAGGCTCGGCAGCACGCTCCTCGGTTGGACGAGCCCGATGCCCGTTCCGGTCAAGCGAATGCCCCGACCGTTCCAAAAACTGAATTCTCCGCCGGCGAACACGGGATCATCGAAGATGGCATCGAAGCCGCGCGCCTCGCCATCGGTGGGATCACCATCCCCCGAAGCCCAAAAGAACGAGCCCTTGAATCGAATCCAATCGCGATCCACCGAGGCTTCCACGGCGAGCATCCGGGCATTGACATCCACTCGACGATTGGCGATGGGATTGAAATCATCCTCGCCCAGCGCCTGATAGAAAGCGTGGCTCAGGTTGAGTCGTCCGATGTGACCATCGCCGGCGAATCCGAGATAGACGATGTTCAGGTTGTGTGGCCGGAAACCACCGACGGGAGCCGGTCGCTCCAGGAAACCATTGGTGTTGAAGTGCACGCCGCCCTCGTCTCGATTTCCGGCGTGATCGTCACTGTAATGAAGGCTGCCTTGAATGGTATACCCTTTCCAGATGAAATCCTGACGATAGAGATTGAAAATGATCACATCGTGATGACGGGCATCGAAGACGGTGTTCAATTCACTGTTGGTGTCCTTCTCCAACAGGGTGAAATACGCCAGATTCCATTGATAGAGATTGTTGGTATTATTTCCGAACAATCGATACCCGAGATTCTGTTCCCGGAAGATGAACCCGCGGAAGTCGCTGTTGAATTTCTGAATCCCCACGCGCAACGACGTGAAGTCGTAATAGGGACTCTTCTCCCGTCCCAACAGGCCGCGGAAGAACCCGAGAAAGCCGGGAGGTGAATCAGCCAATTTCACCTCGGCGAAGAATTCCTGGAATCCGACGTGGCCATCCCGTCGATTGGTGCCCCGGCGCACGTCGATATTCACCACGCCATTTTCGCGCGCGTTCAGGTAATTGATGTTGAAGACCGGCGTGATGCGAAACGCCCAATCCTGGGGCTTGAAGGCCGTATTGCCGCGAAACAACTCGAAGGTGAGTTCGACATTCTGGCGCAGGAAGACCTGTTCGCCGCGTCCGAAGAATCGCTCGCTTGATGGATCCGCCGCGCTGACCAGGCTCGGCGTATACACCCGCCGGAAATCCACCAGCGTCTCACTCGATCCGGTCAAGAGAGCAAAAATGTCATTGCCGATGATGGGATAATCAGCTTTGAGCACATTCTGGTTGTAGGGATCGGAGGGATGACCGCGATGATACGGCGCCGGGTATCCAGTGCCTCGATCCCATTCGGGGAAGCCGATGCGCCACCGATCGTGAATGGGAATGAAATCATCGCCGACGCGCCCATCTCGAGGTCGACTCCCCGAGCCGGTGAATCCAATCGGGGGATCTTTGAGAGCGGGAGCCATCAACACATCAGCGGGCAGAAGCGCCGGTTTTTCGATCACCAGGGGAGGGGATCGCCGGGGGAGCTGGCGCGCGGGCACGGTTTTCGTTTCCTCACCCGTGGGCACGGGGATGCTCGGCACGCGCATATCCCGGCGACGGGGCAGACGATGAGGGCGCTCCGCTTCCATCGGAGACGGCGACAACGTGAGACTCAGCGCGACGATTTCGCCTGCCGCGATTTCAACATTCGATGGGCCCACCGGTTGGAATCCGGGTTTCAGCGCCTGAAGCAGATAACGTCCGGGAGGGAGATTCAAGAATCGAAAGATGCCATCCCCATCACTGGCTCCCTCATATACCTTCGATGACCGTACCTCTTCGAGCCTCAATCGAACAGAGGGGAGTGGTGCTCCCGCGGAATCCCTGACCCTCACCTGGAGGGCTCCCGACCGCTTTGGAGGATGACGAGGGATGCGCTGGTCCCGTTCCGATGAAGGAGAACGCCCTCTCGATCCACCTGGAACGGGATTTCCCGGTGTCGATGTTGACCGATGAACGATCTCCGAACCAGGAGGAGGGGGAAAGACGCACCGGGCTCGGCCATGGACTCCCGGCAGCGCGATGCCGAAGCCGACGACGAGGGCCGGGCTCAACGCGAGAGGAATGACCCTGGGAATCTGATTTCGACGAATGACGAGAATCCTCCTTTGCCGATCACGTGGCCGTTATGATGATACCATCACTACGCCCCTCCCTTCCCTTACGTCCGGTTCGAATGAGTGCTCATCAAACCGGTGGCAGATTAACATAACTCGTTCCCCGAAGGCAATATCATTTCGCCTGGACACAACGACGTCCACCGTGATACTTTGGATATCCACCGATAGAATGAATCCACCACGCGAGCAGGCAACGAAGGAATCCCATCATCGTTGGATCGGCCAATTTCTGCTCCTTTTGACTCTCCTGATACTCCATGTGCCAAGCACTGAGCGAGCTCAATCGGGCGAGGCTGAACTGACCGCCGATGACGTCCGATCGCTCATTGGGCGGGCAGCCCGCTCGGTGAATGATCCCACGGTGATCGTTGCCGTCACCGATCGGAATGGGCGTATCCTGGGTCTGTTCCGCAAACCACAAGCGCCAGTGCTGGCCGTGGGGAATTTCGGTCAGATGGTCGACGCCAATGATCTGGCCGTCTCGCTGGCGCGCACGGGAGCCTTCTTCAGCAACGATCAGGCTCCGCTCTCGTCCCGGACGGTGCGGTTCATCAGCGGGATTCACTTCCCTCCCGGCATCGCTTTCACGCCCAATGCGGCGCTCTATGGGATTGAGAACACGAACCGGGGATGCGCACTCGATCCGGACCTGGACGCCCTCATACCCCGGGCGAGATCGGTGACCGGCGTGCTGCAAGACTTGCCCTGCGAGAGCGCTGATCGACGCGGTTGCGGTTTGGGAATTACAACCGGCAAGGCGGATTTTTCCGACAGCATCCCCTATCCGGAGGCGCTGAATCCCGGCGGGCTGCCCATCTTCAAGAACGGACGGGTCGCCGGCGGCATCGGCGTCGTCGTGGGATCGAGAGGCGAACGCGTGAACCGCGCCGAACGAGTCGCTTTCATCGCCAGTTGCCCGTTTCTGGCGTCGGCGCTTCCTCTGCCTCCGCCCGGGGTCATCTTCCTGGATGGCATTCGCCTTCCTTTCGTCGTGATCGACGGAGAAGAACTCCCACCCATTCCCGAGGACTTTCAGTGTCCGTCGGCCTCCAGAGCCGAGATCGACGATTTTCCCCGCCCCGATGAGGGAGAATTCGTCATTTCGCCTCAGGGTGGACTCCCCGTTCCCCAAGGATGGTTGATCCCTCCACGAGCGGGTCGATTTCTCACCGGGGACGACGTTCAACGCATCGTCCGACAAGCTATCGATACGGCCAATCGGACGCGGGCGGCCATTCGGCTTCCGGCGGGCAGTCGAGCCAAGATGGTCATCGCCGTGGGCGACCTCGATGGCGCGATGCTGGGCGTGTTTCGCATGCCGGACGCTACCGTGTTCAGCGTGGACGTGGCCGTCTCCAAGGCGCGGAACGTAGTCTACTTCAGTGGCTCCGAATTGCGTCCCGAAGATCTCCCCGGCGTTCCAGGAGGGACGGCGGTGACCAACCGCACGATCAGCTTCGGTAGCCAACCACTCTTTCCGGCGGGCATTGGACCCGGGCGCGGTCCATTCGACCCGGCCAATGCCGGTCCGTTTTTCGAGCTGTATCAATTCGACAGCGAAAATCCCTGCACACAAGGACGCCAACCTCAAAACATCAATCAAAGTGGGATCGTGTTCTTCCCCGGCAGCGTGCCGCTCTACAGAGATGGACGACTGGTGGGTGGTCTGGGCATCAGCGGCGATGGCGTCGAACAAGATGACTTCGTGGCGGCCGGCGGAGCCCGGGGATTTGAAGCGCCGCCGGAGATCCGCGCCGATCGCATCATCATCCGAGGCGTGCGACTGCCTTATCTCAAATTCCCCCGTAATCCGGAACAATGACTACCGGACGCTGAACGACCATCTCTGTCATCCAATATTGCTCCCATCGGTTTTCTCGGTTGCCTGGCGTGACTCTGCCATTTACAATAGAGCTGATCCCGCCGAAGATGTCACACCGGGATCGAGCGAGGGCCCATCATGCGCATCACACTCTTGCCAAGTCATTGTACGCATCCGGAGCAGCTTCAGCCCCTGACCACGTTTCTCGTGAATGGGACGGTGGCCATCGATGCCGGATGCTTGGGGATTGCCTTGTCACTCGATCAACAGCGTCGGATTCATCACATCATCATCACGCACGCCCACAGCGATCATACGGCCACACTCCCCATCTTCGTCGCCGAAGTGTTTCCCTTCCTGGAAACGCCCATCGTCGTCCATGCCATCGCCCCCGTCATCGAAGCTCTTCGCGCCCACATCTTCAACGACGCCATCTGGCCGAACTTCGGGCAAATTCCCCTGCTCAATGGAGCTGGTCCCGCGCTGATATATCACGGCATCGAGACGGGGATTCCCTTCGAAGTGGAGGGTCTCCGCATCACCATGGTCCAGACGAATCATACCGTTCCCTGTGCGGGCCTGGCCGTGGTCGAAGATGAGGTCACCGTCCTGTTCACCTCCGACACCCACCACACCGATGACATCTGGCAACTGGCCAATCGCCTGGACAACCTCAAAGCCATATTCGTCGATGTATCCTATCCCAACGAGCTGGAGAATCTGGCCGCCGCGGCCAAGCACCTGACGCCACAATCTTTGGATGAGGAATTGCATAAGCTCCAGCAGGAGATCCCCATCTATGCCGTTCATCTCAAACCCCAGTTCCACACGCAAGTGAGCATGGAATTGCAGCGACTGAATCGAAAAAATGTATTCGTCGCCGAGATTGGCCGGGAATACGTCTGGTGAGCCATTGAAGGGAGCGTCTATGGCCAAATTAAAAATCATCTCTGCCGGCACTGGAGAGCACTCGACATTCCCGCTCACCCAATCGATGGTGCGAATCGGCCGCCATCCGGATAACGATATCATCATCGGTGATCATCGCATCTCTCGCCTTCATGTGCTCATCGAACGGAAGGGGGAGGCATTCCGCATCAAAGATCCTAAAAGCCCCAACGGGACGATGCTCAATGGCACGGAGTTGGTCCGCGACCAGTGGTACCCGCTTCGACCGGGCGACAAGATCGTACTGGCGAAGGGAGCGGCGACGCTCGAATTCGTCGACGAATCCCAACCTCCCGAAGTCTCGTTCAGCGATACGCCCGTGGCCGAAGAAGCCACCGTTTTCCGCTCGGCCGATCAGATCATCGGCGACATCAGACCGTCGGATGCCACCAGACTGCTCGCCGCCGGCCCCCAGGAAATGCTGCGCGAACTGGCGCGGATGCAAAGACATGTGGACAAACTCTCGGAACGCCTCACCCTCATCTCCAAGCTCAGCCAGGCGTTGGGCTCGGTCTCCCGCTTCTCCCTGGATGATATCTATCAACGATCGATCGAGTTGTTGTTCAAATTCACGCCCGCCGATCGATGCACCATCATGCGGATGGACCGCGATACCGATCAGTTACAACCCGTCTGCACGCGGTATCGACCGGGCCGCGAGGAGATTCAATCCCTTCCCATCAGCCGCACGATCACCGACAGGGTTCGGCGAGAACAGCAATCCCTGCTCTGGACGCACTCTACGGCGGATTCCCAAGCGCCGGGCACATTGGTCAAACACGGCATTCATTCGGTCATGTGTGCGCCGCTCATCGGACTACATGCTCTGGTCGGCGTCCTCTACGTGGATCGGCAATCGCCGACCGAGTTCTTCGATGTCGATGATCTGGAGTTGCTCAACACCGTAGCGGGACCGACGGCCATGGCCATCGACAACGCCCTGGCCTTCGAGCAATTGCGGCGCGAAGAAATGACCCGAGCCGCCTACAATCGCTTTCTGCCGCCCCACCTGGTGGATAAACTGGTAGCCTCTCCCGAAGCCATCCAGTTGGGAGGAGCGAATAAAGTGGTCACCATCCTGTTCTCCGACATACGAGAGTTCACCACGCTCGCCGAGAAAACCGATCCGCGGAATGTCGTCGAACTCCTCAACGATTACTTCACCGAAATGACGGAGATCGTCTTCGCCAACAACGGAACATTGGACAAGTTCATCGGGGATGGATTGATGGTCCTGTTCGGCGCGCCGGAATCGACCCCTCAGGATGCCATCAATGCCGTACGTGCGGCTATAGAGATGCAACAGCATATGGTCGTTCTCGGTCAACAGTTGAGGCGATACGGATTCCCTCTGATCCGCATTGGCATCGGCATTAACACCGGCGAAGTGACCGTAGGTTACATCGGCTCGGAGCGACGAACCGACTATACGGCCATCGGCGATGCCGTGAATCTGGCTGCCCGTCTGGAAGGGAGAGCGGCCCCCGGCCAGATTCTCATCAGCGAAAGCACCGTTGCTCAGATCGGGGACGCCTTCCCCGTCCGCAGGTTGGGTCCTGCCCAGGTCAAAGGGAAGACCGAACCCATCGAGGTCTTCGAGGTCTTATGGACGAAAGCGTGAATGGCGCGCATCACGCGCGTCGCGTTCCACGCGGAGACTTCGTCCTCTCCAATCTCAGAGGAGGTTCCTGGCGTGAAAGAGCACATCGTCATTCTGGGAGGCGGCTTTGCCGGCGTATACACGGCTATGCACCTGGAACGCCATCTCCGCGATGACCCCGATGTGGAGATCACGTTGATCAACCGCGAGAACTACTTTGTCTTCCAACCGCTGCTCCCGGAAGTGATTTCGGGGAGCATCGAAATCCAGCATGTCATCAATCCCATTCGCCGACTCTGCCCTCGCACCAATTTGCTCATGCGCAATGTCGAGAGCATTGATCTGGAGGGCCGCAGCGTGACGACCAGTCCCGGATTTCGCCCTACACCGACACAGCTTCGATATGATCATCTGGTCATCACGCTGGGCACGGTGATGAACTTCTCCCGACTTCCCGGCCTTCAACAGCACGGCTTTCCGTTCAAAAACCTGGGTGATGCTCTGCACCTGCGCAATCACATCATCCACGTTCTGGAAGAGGCCGACAACGAACGCGACCCGCAACTGAGACGATCGCTACTGACCTTCGTCATTGCCGGAGGCGGCTTCTCGGGCGTGGAGTCGGCGGCTGAGATCAACGACTTCGTCCGCGCCGCAGCGCAGAACTATCGCCATATTGATCCGGACGAACCTCGGGTCATCTTGTTACATTCCGGCGATCGCATTCTCCCGGAATTGAATGAAGAATTGGGGCGATTCGCCGAACGGCTGCTTCGTGAGCGTCGGGTGGAGATCCGCTTCCAGACGCGCCTGGCCGGCGCGACCGCCCACGCCGCCGTGCTGCGTGGGGGAGAAAAGATTCCCACCCAGACGCTCGTGGCCACCGTCCCGGCCGGACCTCATCCGCTCATCGAGGCATTGCCGTGCAGGAAAGAGAGAGGGCGAATTGTCGTGAACGAATACCTGGAAGTCCCCGAGTATCCCACCGTATGGGCCCTCGGCGACGGCGCATGGATTCCCGATCTGAAGACGGGTGGCATCTGTCCCCCGACGGCCCAGTATGCCGTTCGAGAGGCGAAATGCGTGGCAGAGAATATCGTATCGGCATTGCGAGACCGACCGAAGAAACCCTTTCGCTTTTCGGCACAGGGGATGGCCGGCGCGCTCGGTCACCGATCGGCCGTCGCCGAGGTAATGGGAGTGCGATTCTCCGGATTCCCGGCGTGGTTGATCTGGCGAACCATTTACTGGTCGAAGCTCCCCGGATGGGAACGCAAGCTGCGCGTGGGGATCGACTGGTTCCTCGACCTGCTCCTGCCCAAAGATATTGTGCAGATCAAAACCGGACGCTCCGAGAGTATCATGCAGGAGCATTACGAAGCGGGCGAGGTGATCTTCCGTCAGGGAGACCTGGGCGATCGCGTCTATGCCCTCATCCGAGGGAACGTCCAAGTGGTTCGAGAAGAAGCGACGGGAGAGCGGGTCTTGGCCACGCTGGGTCCTGGCGATTGTTTCGGCGAGATGGCCCTTCTCGCCGCGGCTCCCCGCAACGCCACCATCCGCGCCGTCAACAGCGTGGATACCCTCGTCATTTACCGACGGGATTTCGAAGCGCTTCTGAATCACCTGCCGGGCATGCGCCAGATCTTCGAGCGACTCATGGAGAGCCGACGCCCATGAGGACGCTTCAATCGCGATGGAGGGATACGGCGTCCTCGTCCAGCATCAGAATTGGGCGGGGACGGCGGAAAGGAATCGTGCGCCCCGATAGACGCCATACAAGATCAATCGCTCTCCCGTTCCCGGTCGGGAATCCGATTGGGCCTCCACCCGGACGAAACCCTCTCCGGTGACATTGAACAATACGCCTAACGAAGACTCGACCTCGATGAACGTCCCGCGCGGCACGGTGCTCAAAATCGGGGCCCCGATGACATTCCCCATGGGATCGATGAGGGCGAGAGTGAAGTTGACCGCATTGTTATTGGGATTCAGGATGAACAGCCCGGTATCCATGTTCGACAAATCGGCGTCGATCTGAACGCGCGACAGAAACGCCTCCGTCCGCTCCCGTCCCTGCACAGC
>RFHM01000203.1 GCA_003696865.1 Acidobacteriota bacterium
ATGAGCGGCTCGCCGACATCGGCCGTCAACTGCGACGGGCCGCCGAGCAGATGCGGCGCGCTCAACAATCGGGAAATCCCGCCGAGGCGGCGGCTCGCCGCCTCCAGGCCGCAGAACAACTGGAAGCGGCTCGCCGCCAGCTTCAAGCCAATCAACGGGCACTCGATCAACAAGCTCTCGAACGACTCCGCCAGCGCGCATCGACATTGATCGAACGACAACGAGAGATCGTCAAGCAAGTGGATGCCCTCAGGGGCGGGAAAACCTCTGATGACCAACAGCGCCGGCTATCGAGGAAACGACAACTGGAGCGACGCAAGGAATCATTGGCCGAACAGGTGGAGGCTCTGGAGCAAGACATAGAAGCGACAGTACGTCGCCTCGGGCGAGAGCGCCAATCGGCCAGAGAGCGGCTCAGAGAGGCCATCCAAATGATCCGGCGAAATCGCCTCCCCGACAAGATCCGCCAGGGGAATCGATTGTTGGAGAACGAGTGGTATGAGCAAGCCGGCCAACGAGAGCGGGAAATCGAAGAGGATTTGAGAGACGTCGCGCGAGCTTTACAAACGGCTCCAGGAGATGCCATCGCTCGCAACGATATCGAGCGGCTTCGGGACGCGCTCCATCGGATCCGCCGACTCGCCGATGATCTGGAATCGCTTCACCGCCGATTGCGAGAGCAGGCGCAACGGCGGCAAGAAGAAGGCCGGCCGGATCGTCACCACGAAGAGCAACAACCACCGTCGCCCACCCGACGGCGTCGAAGTCAAGCCAGAGCAGATCGCCCATCCGGGGCGCCCGCTCCGTCGAACCGTCCGCTTCCCGGGGATGAGCCCCTGAGGCCATTCAGCGATCGGGAGAGCGAGATCTTCCCCGCACCGGGAGGACGCCCGGAGATCAAGGGAGACCGCCGGCAGCTCCGGCGCGAGTTGCGCCAACGGTGGCGCGATGCCCAAGCCCTTCGGCGCGAACTCGGCGATGAGTTCGCCGATGAGATCGACGCGCTCATCCGGCGATTGCGACAACTGGACGATCGGCGATTGTTTACCGATCCAGAAGAGATCGCTCGGCTCAAGCAACAGCTCATCGATCCGCTCCGGCAATTGGAGCATGAGGTGATGCGCCGAGTGGAGATGGCCTCGGGACGCGGACTGATGCTCGTCGATGAGACGAGCGTTCCCCAAGTCTATCGGAAACTGGTGGAGGAATATTACCGGCGCCTGGCCAAGAGAAATCGCCGCGGTACCCACTGACAGCGACGCGGTGGAGAATGACGGTCACCTTCGATGGTTGACCGCTCGATGTGTCCGTCGGAGGCGAACGAACGCGGTGTATTGTTCGCCTCCCTCCCCAGCACACCGAGGCGGGAAGCTGAGCGCAGTGGCCCGGCGCGCGCTTCGGATCACGCTCTGATTCACTCTTCTGCGCGCTTCATCCCCGGCGGCGTTGCTCTGCCCTCCAGCCCGTCGCGTGGTGAGGAATCCAGGAACTTCGCCGGATCGATGGGTCGATCGTGGATGCGAACTTCGTAATGCACATGAGCGCCCGTCGATCGCCCGGTGCGACCAACGCGTCCGAGCGTCTGTCCGCGTCGCACAGCCTGACCGACCTTCACGTGAATGCGGGATAAGTGCCCATAGAAAGTTCGCCATCCACGTCCATGATCCACCACCACCAGCTTCCCATATCCTCCGCGATATCCGGCATAAATGACCACACCATCGGCCGTCGCTCTCACCGGACGACCGGGAAGCGAGGCAATATCAACGCCCGCATGGAACTCGTATCCCGGGCCGAAGGGATTGCGTCGGAGACCGTAGCCCGACGTCACGTGACCGCGGGCGGGCCATCCGTTGGGCGTCGTCCGCGCTCTTTCGGCCCAGAGGTTCTCTCGCAACAGCTTGAGGTGAGCCGCCACGCGATCCAACTCGTTAGCGAAGGAGTCCAGTTCGCTCGGACCGCCCATCCCCGCCTCTCGTTTCTCCGCCTCCGAATCCATGGCGACATCCAGGTTGAGGCCCATCTCCCCGGCCAATTGACGCAATCGGGCCGATTCCGCTTCAATAGAAGCCAGCCGCGACTGCAACGTCTGAAGGACGGCCGCATGCTCTTGCTTCAAATTCCGGTTCTCCACCCGCACTCGGTAATAGTCGATGAAAAACCCCGCCTGCAAGAAGACATACACTGTTCCGGCGACAATGCTCAGATAGAGGTGCCAACGCCGAATGATCAACTTCCGAAACCGCGAATCCGCAGCCGACGCCACGATCAGCGTATAGCACCGTTTATCGTCGTCCATAAGTCTATCTCCTCACACAAACAGAAATCGTTAATGACCGTCTTGATGTCGAACAAAATGAATCTCGTAGACGACTCCTGTACGAAAATGGTTGCTCGTTCCTCTTCTCGAATAATTCCTCGAAATTCAAAGGGCATTATAGCTTGATGACCGTTCCATGTCCACATTATCCGGGCCATCCGATGGGCCCATCGGGCGTGGGCGAAGACCCCGCTCGCCGCCATCGTTTCCTCGCCGACCCGGGGAAACCGGCCCCGGGTCACGGGCTCTCGAAGGTCTCATCGTCCGAATGGTCCACCGCGATGAACGGGCGCGACTCTTCCTGCCGTCCGAGGAGCGAGGCATCATCGGTCGGACTCCGGAGTTCGCCGCCCAGGGTCGTCGCGCTCCTCACCCCGAGGAGGAACCAGCGCGCCGGTGCCCGGCCGAGGGTGGTGACGAGGGTCCCATTTTTGAGCTACACTCTAGGCCCGAGTCATGGCCGATCCAACCGCCGAACGCCCACTCCACATCTTCACTTCGGTTCGTGACCGCACGGTCAAAGGCGTGGTAGCCATGTTCTTGCGCCAGTTCGTGGTCATGCCGGTCGGCTTGCTGGCCACCATTTTGCTGGCGCGACTCCTTCACCCGGACGATTTTGGTATCTATGCCATCGCCAATTTCTGGATCTACCTCATCGTTGGATTTCGCGATCTGGGATTCAGTGCCGCGCTCATTCAACAGAGGACCGAACCCACGTCGGATGAATGGAACACCATGTTCACCTTCCAATGCGCGGTGGTATCCATCACCGTCGTCGGGCTCTATGTTCTTGCTCCCCCTCTGACGCAATACTATCGACTGGACCCGCGCATGGTCTGGGTCATCCGTGGACTCTCATTCATCCTGCTCATCGGTCTGCTGGGATCGGTCCCCAATGCCATATTGGAACGCCGATTGGCCTACGAGACCATCGCTCGCATCGAAGTGGCGGCCATGCTCACCTTCCATCTCTCGGCCGTCATTCTGGCGATCCTGGGATTCGGGGTGTGGAGTTTCATCGACGCGGCCATCGCCAGCGAGATCCTCCGCGCCATCCTTCTCTTCAGGAGATCCGGGTGGCGTCCTGGCTTCGCCTGGAAGAGAGCTTTTCTCGCCTCGGCGCTGAAATTCGGCGGCCTTTATCAGCTCGGCGGATTGACTTCACTGTTGCGCGATAATATTGCGCCTCTTCTGGCCGGACCGTTGTTCGGTCCCACGGCCGTCGGGTATCTGAAGTGGGCCGAGCGCACCACCTACCTGACGAGTCAAGTGTTCACTCAGATCGTGACGCGGGTGAGCTTCCCCTCTCTCTCTCGATTGCAAGACCAGCGAGAAGAGATAGGACGGGCCGTGGAGAAGATGCTCCGCTATCTCATGCTGGCCACCATTCCCACGCTCACCGTGGCCGCTGCTCTCATTCCCTGGATCATCCACCTCGTGTTCACCGACAAGTGGCAACCGGCTATTATCGCTTACTACTGGCTCACGCTGCGTATGATCGGGGGGAATATCACCACGCCGTTCATCGGCGTGCTCAACGCGCTCGGTCGAGTGACGACGAGCTTGCGCATCCTGGCCGTGTGGACGGGCGTCGATTGGATGCTGGCGCTGACTCTCACGCCTCTCCTCGGATTCAATGGCGTGGCCGTGGCCTATGCCATTGGCGTCGCAGTCCCGGTCGTCTGGTTGCTCGGTCGGATTGGCGCCATCGCGCGATTGAATCTGAAGTACACGGTGGGTCGTCCCCTGGTGGCGGGGATTCTCGTCGGCGCCGTGACCCGGATGATGGGTCACTGGATCACCGATCTTCTCTCGCTGGTCGTGGTGGCACTGCTCGGCCTTTTCTTCTATCCTCTGAGTATGACGATGATCGAAGGCCAACGTTTCTTGGGCGAGCTGCGACGAGAGGCGCAACTGGTCAGGCGCGTCATCTGGTCCAAATCTACCGAGTGGGAAGAGTCATGAGAGCGCCACCCACAGCCGATGCGGGAAAACGGGCTCAAGTCCACGAGCCGGAGACCGGGAATCGCCCGCATTATGATCAGCCCATTGAGCGAATGCGCCGAGCCGACGCTCATTGGCGCGAGGCCGATTATCTGGCCAAACGCGTCATGCTCGCCGACCTGAAGGCCTCCCGGCAGTTCGCACGCGGTCGATTGCTCGATGTAGGATGCGGCAATAAGCCCTACGCGGATCTCTTTGGTCCATACGTCCAAAGCTACATCGGCGTGGACTCCGATCCTCATCACAGCCGCCCAGATGTCGCCGCCGACGTTCTCCATCTGCCGTTCGCCCCGGCCACGTTCGATACCGTCCTGGCCACTCAGGTGCTCGAACACGTTCCCCATCCCGATCACATGCTCGAGGAGTTGAGTCGTGTCCTCAAACCCAGCGGCCACCTCATCCTCACCGCTCCCCAATACTGGCCGCTTCACGAAGTCCCTCACGATTATTATCGGTTCACGCAATTCGGCCTGCGTCATCTCATTCGCGCCAGTGGACTCATCCCCCTCCACATTGAGAGAGAGGGAACGGCCTGGACGCTCATTGGACAGGCCATGTGCAATGCCTTACGAGACCGCCGCGGATGGCATCGATTGATCCCACTCATCAACCTCTTGTTCGGTCTCCTCGATCGGCTGTGTCCCGATCCACGGGATACGATCAATTACCTGGTCGTGGCTCGCAAACCCCCTCTGGAAGACGCCACCCAGAAGTGAGTTGGAGCGAGCATCCCGGAGGCGAGGTCCTCAGTTCAAACCAGGAATTCGCGCACAACGGGGAGCGATGACTTCCAGAACAGTTCATCGGGGGCTTCGATCACAATGCGTCCCCGAGAGAGGAGGAGGATTTTGGTGTTGTAGAGGCAAAATCCTTCGCTTTCCTTCCTGAATCGCACTTTCCCATCGGGCGTCCGCTCGTACATCCCCGAGCAGAGGTAACGAACCTCGTCCATCTTCTGCGTCACGTAGAGCGAGGTCGTCCCGTTCAGATCCCGCAGTTGCATGATCAACCGCAAGATCTTTCGCTCGGTCACCGGATCGAGCCCGGCACACGGCGAATCATAGAGGGCGATGCGAGGATTCCCCACCAGAGCCCGAGCGACTGCCGTTCGACGACTCATCCCTCCAGAGAGTTCGGCGGGCATCATATCGATGGCATACTCCATATCGATCAACCGGAGCACGCGCCGGACTTTCTCTCTGACCACCTCGGGGTCTTCTCCCTGCTCCAGGAGCCGATAGCCCACGTTCTCCCACACGGGCAGCGAGGTGAACAGGGCGTCCTCCTGAAACACGACGCCGATCTGTTTGCGCAGTTGGAACAGCTCGGACTCTGGCATGGCGGTGATCTCTCGCCCTTCGATGAAAATCTGCCCCTCATCGGGTTTGAGCAAGCCAACGGCGAGACGAAGGATGGTCGATTTGCCCGAGCCGACGAGGCCCAGGATGATGCGCATTTCCCCTGGAGGAACGACGAAGCTCACATCGTCGAGAACCGGTACGTCCTCGAAGCGAATGGAGACATGCCGAAACTCGATGGCCGGAGTGAGTGAGGCCCTGTGATGTGCATCGACGGTCATATCGAATTATGAGGATGGAGATCGACCGAACTCTTCGATGAACTGGCGAGGGACCTTCTTGGCCAGATAAATATGCGCCTCTGGCCGGTAGAAGCGAATTCCCGCCTGCTGCGCTTCTCGAGCGCGAATCCTGAGAATCACCGGATGGCGACTTCGCCGCCGCCCGACCTCATAAGCATCTTGGGGAGTGATGGAAAGATGAACGTACTGCCGCTCCATGGGAAGTAATCCCTCGACGCGAATGCGATTGAGCGAAGCCGGACTGGTGCCATGATAGAGATACTCGGGAGGCTCCACTTCCGGATAAGCGATCCGTTGCGGAAGACTGTGCCCATACAGAGCGCGGATGCGCTCGTGTTTGACTTCGAATCGCTGCTTCTCCTGCTGTCGAACGACCTCCAGGATGTCTTCTCGCCTCACTCGCCTCCATCGCGGACTGGACCGAATGGCTCGGAGCAGGTCGTCAATGGAGGCATATCCCTGATCATCGAGCTCCACGCCGAACTGATCGGCGCGGTGCCGGAGGATCAAGGCCATGAATCGACTGAGCTGAACCCACCCCGGAGATGGACGTTGCGTCATAATCTCTCACCCACGATGCCCATGTCCTCTCTCCACCTCATAGGAATCGACGTCAGATGATAGGGAACTCACCTTCGCTCTGTAAAGACCAACGGGTGAGCGAGGAATACGCGCGTGAAGCATCTGAGCGGACATCTTCGATGATGACGCGATCGCGCGCCCTCTCCCTGTCGCCCCCGCTGACGATGTCCGAGGGGAAGCCTTCACGGTGCGTCAAACCAGACGCTGACCGAATCGCGCTCGCCCGGATCGCTCTACCACCCCTCCGGAACGCCCGGGAAGTAGCGCAAGATGCCATCTTGCGCCACTGTCTCTCATACCATGGCACGCATTGTCAGGACGTTCATCCTGGTTG
>RFHM01000204.1 GCA_003696865.1 Acidobacteriota bacterium
AAATGGGGCGCACCTCCACGATCTGTCGTTGCTCGGCGGCGGTGCTCGTGTGACCCCACAGCCCGCCTCCCGTGGCCAGCGCCAGGAGGAGCATCCCTTTAGCCCATCGTCTGATGGAGGGCGTAAGGATTCGTTGGGTGAAACTCTTCATCGATGTCTGAAATCCGAAACCGATCTCCGGTCGAGCGAGGCCCGGCGAGGACGCTGGAAGTGACGTCAGTTCGGCGAGGATCTCGGATTCATCGCTCACATTCAGCGTTCGGGCGCGATCATCTCCATCTTCCGCCAGCTTCGCGAAACATGCCGGTGGGGCGGGCCGTGGTAAAGTTGCCCGCATTTCTGGCAGCGATAGATGACGTGATCTCGGGGAATCGTGCGGGTGAGTTCATCGGGCGCTCCATACCATATTTTGAGAAATCCCCAGCACGGCTTGCCTTTTTCGTTCTTGGCGTCACAACTGGTTTGATACCCCTTCAACGGTCGAATAGTCGGCTGATCCGTCTCTGTCGATGTCACATGTTGCGTGTCCATCGCCATGGCTCGTTCCCCGCCTTCCCATAGCTTAGCTAGATTTGGCGTCGGTTGGCAAGCGCTTTATGCATGGTCACTTCATCGGCGAACTCCAGGTCGCTTCCCACGGGTAGTCCCATGGCGATACGGGTGACGGTCACGCCCAGTGGTTTGAGCAATCGAGCCAGATAGCTCGCCGTCGCCTCTCCTTCCGTGTTGGGATTGGTGGCCAGGATGATCTCTTTGACGTGCCCATCGCGCAATCGTTCGAGGAGACTTTTGATCTTCAACTCCTCGGGACCGATACCGCGAATGGGGGAAAGCGCGCCATGGAGGACGTGATAAAGTCCCCGGTATTCGCGCGTCTTTTCGATGGTCACCAGGTTGGTCGGCTCTTCCACCACACAGATGACCGAGCGGTCGCGCGCCGGATTGGTGCAATATCGGCATGGATCGCGGTCGGTGAAATTGTTGCAAATGGAACACAGCGTGATCTTTTCTTTCACCTCCTCGATGGCCGAGATGAGACGTCGGACTTCCTCGGGGGGAACCCGCAGCAGATGAAAGGCAATGCGTTGGGCCGACTTGTGACCGATGCCGGGGAGTCGGCGGAGTTCATCGATTAATCGACTGATGGGTTCGGCGTAATCGAGCATAGCACATCGTCGGGAAGAGATGAATGCCCCGAGCCAGAGGCGGCGAGAGTCTCTGATCCTCTCACGCGGTCAACTGGGGCGCTTTCCGGCCCGCTCCGGAAACGGGATATCCCTCCAATGACGGAGGCTCCTCCTGGGCCACTGGTCCATTCGATCAAAGATCGTGAATCGCTCCCGGTGAGAGCGAAGCCCACATCGTTCTCGCCTTGAACGGCGAATGGCCAATCACCAACCACCGGTCTCATCGGCTCATCCTTAGGCCAGGCCTCCCAGACCCGGAAGATTCAAGTTCTTCAGCGCCTGTTGTTGGATCGCCTCATCGACTTTTCGGCCGCATTCATTGACGGCGGCAATGATCAAGTCTTGCAACATCTCGATGTCTTCGCTGGCCTCGGGCTCGATGGTGAGCGAGACGATCTGCTTATCGCCCGACATGACCACCTTCACCATGCCACCGCCCGCCGAAGCCTCGACGCGCATTTCCTTGAGCGTGCGCCGGAGTTCTTCCTGCATACGCTGAGCTTGTTCGAGCATCTTTTGAATGTCCATGTTTCCTGGAAACTTCATCGTATTGTCCTCCTCGGTGAAAGCGTCTCGGCACCTCTCCCTGGCCTCGTTGCGAATCGTGCTGGGTACGGTGATGGCCGTTGACGTCCCCCTCCAACGGGATGTGCCAGAGCGTCGGTCTCTCTGGCTGAATGTCTCCGAGCGATTCTCCTCTCCATGGCGGTTCAGGTATCTTCGGATGAGTTTTTCTGAACGACGTCGGTCAACTCACCGCGAAACGTCTTGAGCAGGGCTCGAACGGTAGGATCTCGCTCGGCTTCGGCGCGCAGATGATCGAGACGGAGATCTTCCCGATGCACCGTCGGCGCCGCTGCTTTCTCAACGACGATATGGAGCCGGATTTCACGGCCGGAGATCTGACGAGCGATATGTTGGAGCAATTGGAGATTGGATCGTCCGGTGAGCGTTTCTTTGAACACGCGCGCGTCTTCGGTGAACACGATCCGGAGCGCATCGCCATCGAGTTCGACCGACTGCGCTTGATCCAGGGCAGTGGACAGGAGCATCTTCCCTCGTTCGTCGAGAGCGGCTTTCATCTGCTCCACGATCGCCCGCTCGTCGGCAATCGGCGCTGGGGCGACGCCCGTCGCCGCTTGCTCCGAAGGATTCGCGGACGCTTTCTCGCGCGATGGATTCCTCGCCGGCCCCTCGCCGGGTGACCGCGCCGACGTCAGGCGCGGAGACGCGTTCTCCGTATCCGAATGGGTCGTGGATGAGGGCGTAGTTGCTTGGGCAACCGGGGTCGCCCGTTGTTCGCCCAGGCGCTTTTCTAGCGCCTCCAGTCGGTCGATCAACTCCGCGATGGGACGCAACTTTTCCGCCTGTGCCAGCTTGATCAAGCCGATTTCCAGATGAAAACGCGGATCGCCGGCATATCGGAGATCCTGTTCCATTTCGGTGAGCGAGTGAAAGGCGCGAATGAGTTCTCCTTCGGAAAATCGTTGAGGGAGTTCTCGAATGCTCTCCAATTCGGCGCTGCTCAGCGAGAGCAACTCGCTATCGTAGCCCACCGACTTGAGGATGAGCAGGTTGCGGAAGTGCGTCATCAATTCGCGGCAGAAATACCGGAGGTCGTATCCTCGGTCGACCAGTCCGCCGACCAGATGGAGAATCCGACGACTATCGCCGTCGGCGATGGCCTCGGTGACCTCTACGAGCACGTCCGTGCCCACCAGGCCCAGGGCGGTGACGACATCCTCATCGCTGATCTGACGGCCGGCGAAACTGATCACCTGATCGAATATCGATTGGGCATCGCGCATGCTCCCTTCGCCGGCGCGCGCGATCTTGTGGAGCGCCGCCTCGGTGATCATGATGCCTTCTTCCTCGGCAATGTGTCGGAGCCGGGCGAAAATGTGTTGCTCCGGGATCAGCCGGAATTCGAAAATCTGGCAGCGGGAGAGAATCGTTTCCGGCACCTTATGCCGCTCCGTCGTGGCCATGATGAACAGCACGTGCGGAGGAGGCTCCTCCAGCGTCTTGAGCAGCGCATTGAACGCGTGAGAGGAGAGTTGATGCACTTCGTCGATGATGAAAATCTTATAGCGATCGCGCGCCGGCGTCATGCCAATGGTGTTGATGATCACTTCGCGCACGTTATCCACTTGCGTGTGCGTCGCGGCGTCGATTTCCAGTACATCGATCGAGCGTCCCTCGGCGATTTCCTGGCAGGCGGCACACGCTCCGCAAGGTTTGATGGTGGGGCCTTGAGCGCAGTTGAGCGCGCGGGCGAAGATGCGCGCGGTGGTCGTCTTGCCCACCCCGCGAGGACCGGCGAAGATGTACGCGTGATGCAATCGCTCATCGGCGATGGCATTCTGCAGCGTGCGGGTGATGGCTTCCTGTCCGACGACGTCTTCGAACGTTTGTGGTCGCCACTTTCTGGCAATGACTTGATAGGGCATCGCATCGCTGGCCAGGCTTCGGGACACCCGCTGCACCCGTCCGCGACCGCTACCGTTGCTCCCTTCCGGGCCTGGCGGGGTTCACGGCCTCGTCCGTCGCACGGGGCCCGAAGCCTGATAAACAATCGCTCGCCGATGCTGGCATCGCGCTCGACGGGGGAGCGGGGAAGAAGCGGTGAGCCTTACGCTCGCCCACGCCTGTTCCCCTCTCTTCATCGCCGAGGCATCGACCGTCTCCGCGCGTTCGGCGGCCAACCGGGAAAATCTGGCGGAGGGAGTGGGATTCGAACCCACGGTAGAGGTTTGTGCCCCTACACGCGCTTTCCAAGCGCGCACCTTCGTCCACTCGGTCATCCCTCCCCAACGAACGTCTCCTCTCTTCAGATCACGCTCGATGAAAAAATAAGGTTGGCGGAGGGCGGGGGACTCGAACCCCCAAGGGCGTTGCCGCCCGCCGGATTTCGAATCCGGTGCCTTACCAATTAGACTAGCCCTCCACGCCTTCCTTATGCTGTCCTTTCTCCTTACGTTTCTCTCGAAAGAAGGATTGTATCATCTCCCGGCATTCCTCCTCAAGCACCCCACTACGAACCTCCAATCGATGGTTCAACCGGTCATCGGTACAGATGCGGAACACCGACTCCACGCCTCCCGCCTTGTCATCCTTGGCTCCATAGACCAATCGCTTCACTCGCGCATTGACCAACGCGCCCGCACACATGGCGCACGGTTCGATCGTGACGTACACCGTGGCGTCGATGAGCCGGTAATTCCGCATGGTGCGCGCCGCATCGCGTAAGGCCACAATTTCGGCATGTGCCGTCGGATCCTGGTCGGTGATCACGCGATTATGTCCTCGCCCGACGATCCGCTCGCCGATGACGACGACGGCCCCGATGGGGACCTCGTCCAAGCTCCGAGCCTCTTCGGCTTCATCCAGAGCGAATCGCATCCAGATTTCATCCAGTGGGGTCATGGCGTTTCCACCGCTTCGCTGTGCATCTAAGGATTCATCTCGACGAGGTGAATGGCTTTCCCTCCCTTTTCTTGAGCGACATATCGCCTCGTCGTTGACCTCCTCTCGCCCGAAGGACGAAGAGGAATTATAACCGGTTGTTCATCTCCTGGCGCGACCGGCGTCGAGCCGATCGACCTCCAGCCGTCCCTCGGTTCAGGAAGACGATGTGGACCGGGTCCCCCACAGAAGCCATATTGAAGCCACTAACGCCAGGCCAGCGCCCAGCAGGAAAGCGGCGCGATACCCGACCCGTTCCCAGACGCTACCGAAAATCACGCTCGCCGGCAGGACGGCCAGTCCGACGACGAAGTTGTAGAGGCCAAACGCCACCCCGCGCTGATCGGGCGGCGCCACGTCGGCGACGAACGCCTTTTCGACGCCTTCGGTCAAAGCGAAGTAGACCCCATAGGTGGCGAACAACGCCCACGCCTGCCAGGCCGTCGAAGCCCAGGCGAAGCCCAGGTAGACCAGCGCATACACCATCCACCCGGCGATGATCGTCAACCGCCGGCCCAGGCGATCCGAGAGAAGGCCGCCGGGGATGGACAAGAGCGACTTGCTGACGTGGAGGACGACCCAAATGACGGGGATGAGCCCAAGACGCACGCCCAAATCTCGGGCTCGGAGAATCAAGAAGGCATCGCTGGAATTCCCCAGCGCGAATATTCCCACGGCGAAGAGGAGCCCTCTCAATCGACGATCCGTTTGCCGCCAGGAAGAGATGAGCGGGGCGAGGGGATGACTCGCCGGTTGGATCGCCGACGGGTGCGCCGGGTCCTGGATGAATTTCCACACGGTCGCGACGCAGAGCGCCGCGGGAATGGCCGCCAGGGCGAACAGCGTTCGATATCCCAGCGCGAATGCCGCCAGGAGCGCCGAACTGATGAGCGGACCCACGATAGCCCCAGCATGATCCATGGCGCGCTGATAGCCGAATGCCAGTCCTCGTCGGGAGGCCGTCGTGACATCGGCGACCAGAGCGTCGCGGGGGGCGCCGCGCAGGCCTTTCCCCAATCGATCGACGAAGCGCAAGCCCAACACTTGCCAGCCGGTAGTCGTGACGGCGATCAACGGTCGCGCTATGGAGGCGAGCAGATACCCCATCAGTACCAGGAACTTGCGCTTTCTCAGACGGTCTGAGAGCCAGCCGGAGAAGAGCCGCACCAGACTGGTCGTACTTTCGGCGATCCCTTCGATGAGGCCCACGAAGGCGAAGCTCACTCCCAGGACATTGGTGAGGAAAATGGGGAGCAGAGGATAGATCATCTCGCTGCTCACGTCATTAAAAAAGCTCGCCCATCCGGTGGCGAGTACGGTGGGATGGAGGCGTCGGCGAGGACCGTGATCAGGAGGCGACTCGCGTTTCACCGTCTTCCCCATGATGGTTCCTCGTCCAGGGCCGTGGGGAGCGCTCTTGTCCAATGAGCGTCCGCCATTGGGCGGCTGAGGTTTTCGTCAGCGTGGTGATTGAAAGAGCGGCGATGACATGTGGATTCTCGGACTGGGGCGCCCCAACCCTTCGTCCGGGAAGGTTCAGGTGGGGGAGAGAGATGCTCCTCTCTCCCCCAAGTGGGAACGTCACGCGCCAAGCTGCATCCAGATCATGGCGAAGGTGAAGATGATCAGCGTTTCGATGAACACCACGCCGATGAGCATGGCCGTCTGTACGCGCGCGCCGGCGCTCGGATTCCGCGCAATCCCTTCGCAGGCAGAGCTAATGGCCCGTCCATCGCCAAGCGCCGCCAATCCGGCAGCGATGCCCATGCCGAAGCCGATGGCGATATAGCGATAGGCGTCGTCGCCCGGGCCCGCCGCCTGTTCACCTTGCGCGAAGACCGGCGCTGACAAGGTCAGGAAAGAAAAACAAGTCATGAGGAGTTTTTTCACCAGATGATTCATGGTTCAGCGTCTCCCTTTCCGTGAGATGGCCACAGAAGCGCGGCCGGCGAGGCAGCGATCCTCGATGAGATGGGGGCTCATCGATCGTCGATTCGTCGATGGCCATATGATGCCTCCGACGCCAGGTATACTTCCGCTCGCCTCTTTGGGGGCGAAAGCTCCATACGACGCCGAATCTCTCCGGTTATGAATCATCGATCGCCTTCGCGTCACGCTCCTGTGAGACCCCTGAGCCTCAAAGCTCAGGGCAGAAGGTCGAGGATCATACCCACGATGATCCTCGCCCTCTGCTCTGAACTCCAGCTCTCTGGCCTCAGGCGGCCACTGGTGCAGGTTGTTCCGTGGTTATGCTCACTTCGTGCTTCTCTTCATGATGCGTCACTTCGCTGATGTAGATGATCGATAAGTACATGAAAATGAACGTCTGCATCACCGCTACGATGGCCCGCAGCGGCAACAGGATCATGGGAAATCCGTATTGCATGATCTGGGCGAACGCCTCAACGGAGATATCATCGCCAAAGATGTTCCAGAACAAGCGCATGGAGAGTGAGAGAATGCGGGCCAGATTGCTCACAATTTCGATGGGAAAGAAAATGACGGCGACAAAGAGCACTGGGCCGGCAAAATGCCTGAGATGTCCCAACAGACCGTTCTCTTTGATTCCCACGTAGTTGTAGTAGAGGAACGACAGAACGGCCAGCGCGAAGGGGATATTATAATTGGCCGTGGGGGCTCGCAAGAAGGGAATCATCCCCATCAGATTGCTGACCCCGATGAGCACGGTGAACAGGCCGATCACGGGAAAATAGCGCATGTAATGAGGTCCGATATTCTCGCGCATCAAGTTGCGCACGCCCTCGAAAATCACCTCGAAAAATTGTTGCCGGTTGGAAGGATTCTCGATGGAGAGTTCCCCAATCATCCAACGAAGCCCCACCGTCGAGATGATCACGGCGATGAAAAACATGACCATATGCGTGGGGATGGGCATTTCCGGATGACCATGCCACTCGGCGCCGAACCAGCCATAGACTGTGGGCATGATCGCTTCTTGAATGCGATACACGGCGGGACCGAGCAGATGATTGACCCATTCGACGATGATGGGCACGTGATGTTCGGCCGCCTGACCCCCTTCAGGGACTTCTTCGGATATGAGAGAGATGACGTTCATAAGAGGCCACATCATTTGGTTGCATCCTCCCGATGAGCGAGTAACCGATAAATTTGATATCCCGCTTCAATGGTCGCCGCACCGACGAAGGCACAAAACCCGACCACCAGCGCCAGCAGATTGACGCGACCACTCCATAGGGCCAATCCGATGGCCGAGCCAATGACCAGGTACCGCAGGATGAATTTCGAGACAGCCCAAGGTGGTGCCTGGCCCGACCGGGCGGCATCAGAAAGAAGAGCGCCGAGACTGGCCGACAGCCAGTGGATGTTGAGCAATCCCAGCGCGCCGCCCAGAGCCACACCGAAAATGACGCCCGCGTCGCGCATAGCCAACGACCCAACCAGCGCGGCGGCCAACACCAGATACGTGTTCCGCATCAATCGCCGGCGGGTCAGCACCACGTCGCTCTCGCCATGAACTGCCTCTGTGACTCTCATGGGCGCTAGTTAAAGGCACAAATAATAATCTCCCGATCGGTCTTTGTCTAGAGTCCCTTGCGAGGCAGGGCGTCGAAAGTTGGGAGCCACAACGGGAGATGAAGGAGCCCGGGACATGGGCTCCAGGAGACTTCCTTATCCACGGAGAAGGAGCGATATGGCTACACGCGAAGTTCGCGTAGACGAGACCGCGTGGTGACGTCCCCATCCCGGGTCACTGGTGCTTCCCCTCTTTCAGAGCTGGTCTTATTCTCATGAGCACCATTCGGCGCTGCCGCCCGAGTGGCTGGATGCGAAAGCGCACATCCTTGACGAGATCCTCGAAGACATCGTCCCTGGTCACACACAACACCGATCCCTCGCGTCTCACCCGGTCCAGCAATTCTTCGGGCGAACGCGCCACGATGACGTTTCCTTTTTCATCGTAAAACGAGCGCGCATTGGTATAAAACGTGAGCGAGTGATGGAACGCGTAATATCCGATGATGCGCTCGCCCGGCTTCATCTCACGGAGCGCGATCTGAGCCAGCCGGCGAAGCGATTCTTTGCTCTCGATGGCGGGGAGATAAGAGCGCGCGACGATGACCAGCGCGACCGCAGATCCGAGGACGATCACCGCTATCGCCCATCGAAACCGCCGTTTCAATCCCCAATAGAGGAAGACGATGCCCGTCACCATGGCCACGCCCAAGATCGTGATTCCTCCGCCGTCGCTCACCGAGAGTTCCTTTCGGGCATAGAGAACGCCACTCGCGCCCACAGCGATCACCAGCACCGAGGTCGCATAGAGGGATATGGTCAACCTCCGGTCCAGGCGGGTCGTCAACAGCCTGTCCAACTCATCTCCAATCAGGAATGCTCCCGCGGGCAAGACCGGCAGGATATAGCCGGGGAGCTTAGATTGAGAGAGCGAGAAGAAGACGAGAGGCACGAGAATCCAAATGCTCGAGAACCATCGTAACCGGTCGCGGGGGTCGCCTCTCTTGAGATCCGACCAGCGCAATCGCGTGATCGCCGAGACCAGGAAAGCCGTCCAGGGGAAGAGACCGAGCAGAATGACGGGGAGAAAATAATACGGCGGTCCGGGATGGTGAAACTTCGGCGTGACGAACCGCTGAAAGTGGTGGCTGATGAAAAATTCATCGATGAACGTCCATCCATGCCTGGCGATGACCGGACCATACCAACTGGAGGCGACGGCGAGGAAAATGGCGATTCCGAGGGACAATCGCGCGTCTCGGATGCGCCTCCACTGACCGGTGAGAAGCCCGTACGTTCCGATGATGCCCGCGGGAAGAACGATGCCGACCAGCCCTTTGGCCAGTACGGCCAGGGCGAAACACGCGTAGGCGACCAGCATCCACATCGAGGCGCGAGCCGAGGGCTCTCGTTCGAAGAGCAAGAAGCTGCACATTCCTAGCGCCATCATCGCACTGAGGGGCATATCTGTGCTGGCGGCATGCGCGAAGCCGGCGAACATGACGCTCGTGATCAAAACCACTGCGCTGAGAAAGCCGAATCGTTGGGAGATGAGTCGTCGTCCCGCGGCATACACGGCTAGGGCCGTCAGCATGGCCAGCAGAGCGGAAGGGAGACGAGCTCCCCATTCGTTCACGCCCACGAGCGACATGCTGAGCATCATCAGCCAATACGTGAGCACGGGTTTTTCCGCCCACAGGTGACCGCCAATGGTCGGCGTGATGAGATCCCTCCGCTGAAGCATCTCGCGCGCCACCTGGGCGTAACGCGGTTCATCGGGGCCAATCAGGGCGAATGAACCGAGCCGATAGAAGAAGAACACGGCGCTCATCGCCAGAAGCGCGGCGATGGCGGCCTTTTCACTCGCTCTCATGTTCATGAGAGGACGTCTCCGCAGATTCGCGCCGAGCCGATCGAGGCGACCCCGGAGTGAATTCCGACCAGGGCATCTCGCTCTGCAAGGCGGCCACTTCCTCGTCCAATTGGGCGTGCAATTCGTGATAGCTCGCCTCCGAGATGACGCCTTCGCGCAGGAGTTCGGCCAGGCGCGCTTTCTTGACGTCGATGAGATACCGTTGCAGGCGGCGTTGTTGCTCGCGCTCGATGGTCCGGTCGGTGGCTCCCAATTGAGCGAGCCGGTGATTGAGCTGTTGCTGCTGCTCCGAGATCGATTGTCGGAGCGCCTGGTAGACGGAGTCGGTGATCATCCCCCGCTGGTGCAACGAATTCAGTCGGGCCAGAGCGGCCATCTCGGCCAGGAGCCTTCCATGCAAGAGTTCGTGTGCGCGAAGCCGTGGTTCGGCGCCGGCGAGTCCGAGTCGCCGGAGGAGCGGCGAGAGCGTCAGTCCCTGAACCAGGAGACTGAAAATGACGGCCCCGAAAACCATGGCCACTAAATTCGGGCGACCGGGTATGGTGATAGGCAAGCTCAACACCAGAGCGATGGAGAGCGAGCCACGAAGTCCACCCCAGAACAGGACGTGTTGCCACTGAAAGGGCACCGGTGCCGTCGCCCGTTGACTGAACGGTGCCAGTCCATAAACGGCAAGGGCTCGAGCCACGAGCATGGCCAGTACGGCCCATCCGATGGATCGGGCGTTCTCCGTCAACACGGGGAGCTGCACTTCCAGGCCGATGAGCAGGAAGACGAGCGAGTTGACGACGAACGCCGCATACTCCCAGAAGGAGTTGACGGCGATCTGCGTCGTCGGCGACATCCCTCTCTCTCGCCCGAAGTTCCCGATGATCAATCCGGCCATGAGAACGGCGATCACCGGCGAGACGTGAAGCACTTCCTCGGCGATGAGAAAAGATCCATAAGCGGCGATGGTGGTCAGCGTGATTTCCAGCAAATGATCATCGAAATACGCCGTCAACGTGGAGGCGAGAAGACCAACCGTGGCGCCCACGGCGAGGCCGCCAAACACGACGACGATGAATTCGCGCAGAGAATGGAGAAGGAGTCCTCCCCACGCGCTCGCTCCGGCCGTGCCGGCGACGATGCCGAGAATCAATTTGAAGATGACCACTGCCGTGCCATCGTTGAACAGACTCTCGCCTTCGACGATCGTGCTCAGGCGCTTGGATAACCCCAGTTTCTTGAACAGGGCGAGTACAGAAATGGGATCAGTAGCCGAAATCATGGCTCCGAAGAGGAGTGCCGATGACCACGACAGGGCGATGGTGTAGTGGAGGATGGCGCCGACGATGCCCACCGACAGAGCCACTCCGACCACGGCGAGCATGAGAATGGGAAGGAGATTCTCTCGCAAATGATCCAGTTTCAAGTTCCAGGCGGCCTCAAACAGCAGCGCGGGGAGAAAGATGAGCAAGATGAGTTCCGGCGAGATGTGAACCGTCGGCAGGAAGTGCATGGGACTGATGATCAATCCCACGATGACCAGGGCGAGTGTGTAGGGCACGCGTATGCGCTTGGTGATCATCGCCACGCCCGAGGCGATGAGTAGCAGGACGATGAAGACGGTGATGGCGAAGTGGGTCTCGCTCATGGTGACGGCATCATGTTCGGCATCACGGCAGCTCGGTGCGCCTCGCTCACCGTTCGCGATCCGTCATTGGTGGTTGGCCATGCCCGATGCCTCATGGGATTTCCCATCACAGGCGTCTCAGTCATTCCGAATGGGGCACCAGGCGAGAGAGTTCGGGGAGCGGTTCGCCACGGCAGGCGGCGACGCGGGCGATGACTTCGCCAATGACGCGATCGGGCGTCGAGGCTCCCGCCGTCAGACCGATGATCACAGGCCCGGAGGGCAACCATCCTTCGGTCGTCACTTCGGCGTGCCCGCCGACTGGTTTATGCCGGATGTGGCGATCCGAGAGGATGCAGCCGGCCTCGTTGATGTGGTACGTGGGTTTGTACTGTGAGGCGATCTCGCAGAGATGATTGGTGTTGCTGCTATTATACCCGCCGATGACGAGAATCACGTCGATATGCTCTTGAACGAGCTGCAACACGGCGTCCTGTCGGTTTTGTGTCGCCGTGCAGATAGTATCGAAAGAGCGAAAATGCTCCTCCAATCGATCCTCGCCATAGCGTTGGATCATGGCCTGGCGAAACATCTCGGCGATTCCCAGCGACTCGCTACTCAGCATCGTCGTTTGATTGGCCAGTCCCACGCGCTCCAGGTCGCGATCGGGATCGAAGCCGGGCGAGACCGCTCGAGCGAAACGGGCCAGGAACGCGCGTTTATCTCCGCCGTGCACGATGTAGTCGCAGACGATGGCCGCTTCTCCCTTATCCAACACGATGAGATACTTGCCGCCCGGATACTTCAATGCCTGTGAGCTGGTGGCTCGCGTCTCTTCATGGTTGTACTTGCCGTGAATGATGGCCGTATAGCCGTCGCGAGCGTAGCGCTCAACCCGCTTCCACACGGCCACCACCGAACCGCAGGTGGTATCCACTACGATACAGCCCTTCCGGCGAAGAGCCTCCATGTCGGTCACCGGCGCACCGAACGCGGGCACGATGACCACATCGTCGGCGGTGACCTCATCGAAGTTGGTTTCCTGTTGCCGCGCATCTTTCAGGAATCGGATGCCGAGTTCTTGCAACCGGCGATTGACGCGAGGATTATGAATGATTTCGCTGATGAGGAAGATGCGCTTATGCGGGAACTTGTATCGCGTCTCATAAGCCAAATCCAGGGCGAAATCGACGCCATAGCAAAAGCCGAATTCGCGAGCCAGCCGGAACGTCAAACTCCCCACCGTGAGTTGATGGCCGGTCGTCTTCATCCAGTCCACCAGTTCGCTGTGATAATCGGCGGCCATCGGGGCTTTGATCTCTTCCTTGAGGCCAAAACCGCGCCGGACAATCGTCGATGGGGTCGAGTTGTTGGCGTCCATAGATGAGGTAAGTGTATCAACTGGTCCAATGGAGAGCAAGCATGAGAGCGGACGCGGAATCGGTCAGCTCCATGAGAGCGGCCAGATGGTGGCCGGGGCATCCGGGGAAGCGGGCGCCGACCAGGATCGCCACGCGGTGGAGCGCCGTCATGAAGGGGTGCTCCTCGGCAGAGAATTCAGTGACTGCGTGCGGGAGGCGTTTCTTCGACTGTGGCCGACATGCAGTTCATTGCTGGACGAGTTCTTCTTTATGGATGACGAACCAGGCCTGCCCGTTCTCGTGATGATGGGAGAACGCGTAGCAATAGCCATCGCGGCCCAACATCGTTCCCGGCACGAGAGCGTTTCCTCGGCCGACGATCCGCATCGATTTTTTCAACGGGTCGATCATCAACGCATATCCCTCCGGGAAGCCGACGGCCTCGCCGGTCGCCGTCAATGGCGTCTCGGATAGGGAGAGAATGAGAGCGTCTTTCCACGCGAATGCGCCGACGATGCTTCGCTCGATGCGGGCAATGGATTTCTCGGACTCTTCTATCGGGCGCGGCCTCACTGGATAGGGAATGCGATAGAGGCTCAACAAATGGCCGTCGGGAGTGAAACTGCGGATCTCCGTTCCGTCCAGGTAAATGTGATGAATCCGATCCTGATCGTCGATGAGCAGCGTCTGAAACTCTCTGGTATCCAGGCAGCGTTGGCGAGTGAACCTCCCGGTCAGAGGAGAGAACGAGTGGAGCAATTCACCGGAGGGAGCGAACTTGTGGATGACGTTCTCGGTCACCAGTGGCGAGTCGGGATCGTGCGTTCGCTGAAGGAGGGCCAGGATATAAAATGCGCCAGTCGAATCGACGACCAGAGAGCGTCTTCCGGTGATTCTCAAAATCAGCCCCAGCTCGATGAGTCGTCGCACCTGCCCTTGCCCATCGAGAATGAGCACGCCTCCCGATGGGCGACTCCCATCGGGCGCAATCCACACCACAAGCAGATAGAGTGCTCCACGAGGATGAATGAATAGATCATAGACGCTGATGCGAGATGTTTTGAGGACCTCGGTCAAATCGATGGTCAGAAGGTGGCGACCTGAAGGAGCATACTTCTTCACCACAGAACCTTCCCTTCCCCTGATGTAAAAATTTCCTTCGGCATCCACGGCCAATCGAAAGATCTCCGGGTCTCCCTCCAGGCGGATCTTCTCCACCAGTCGATAAGAGAGGCTTGTGATGCGACCTTCTCGTTCGTGACGCACTGTCCCTTTAATGGGAAGCACGGTGGCGAGCATTGCACTGGTGACCAGAAAGATGAAGCCATGGTATGAGATGAGACAGCGGTTCATGAGATCTTCCTCCTCATCACGCCGATTAAAATGGCGGGAAGCATGTTTCATTATGCCCGATCAATGTGGCGCAGGCCGGATCGCAACCGCTGAAGAACCATTTCTGACAGACCTCGATCTCAAGAACACAATAGGTGTTGACGAAACTCCTCTGACACGTAGCATACGGACACGTCCACGTTACGGGCGTCAGATCACAAATTGCATCGCAGACGCGAGTACCCCAAACTACCTCCGTCCAACACTCGGTGGTGAGTGGGGTTCTGGTGTAAATTTTCGAGGTTATAGCGCCGATATTTTCAGTCGAAGGTGTCTTCGCCGGTAATCCCGAGTGAGCTGTCAGCAACCATGGCGAGAGGATAGTCATGATGATGGGCCATTTTCTCACGCCCATGGACCTTAAACCCTTCTCATAAGTTCTCTACAACCACCTTACCAAAACTGGAGAGACTCATCAACCACACGCTGACCACTCCCGTCTCATCCTGACCCATAATTTGAATCGCGCATGGCCCCGACTCGAACGGCGAGAGGGAATCAGAACTCGGCGCTCAGGTCCAGTTTGATGATGCGAAAGCGAATCCGGTCCTCCGGTCCACTAGATGCCAGACGAGCCACGCCGTAATAAAAGCCATCATGTCCCGCTACCACGGGCAAGGATTGACCGGTGGTCTCTACGCGGGTGACGACCTCTCCCTTCCTGTCGATGAAGTACAGAGAGGCCCGCTGCTCGACCAGACGGTCGGTGGCCAGCACGAGATATCCGTCATACCAGAATGCTGCCGACAGAAAGTCGAATGACTTCAGGGATGGCGATAGCGTGTCGAGCCATTCTCCATCCGCACTGAACACTCTGATTCGGGCGTCGGGTAGAATATGAAGCAGGTGTCCCTGGTCGTCGAGCAGGAGTTCGTTCTGCAGTGAGCGGCTCAATAGATCGAGCGTCTCATCAGGCGTCTCCGCCGGGAAAGGCGAGAATGCCTTGAGTAGCCGCCCTCGGGAGTCGAGCTTCAGGACCATCGAGGAGCCCGCGTATGTGAGTTGGCCATGGCGCATTTGTGGCCCGGTGCCCACAATATACATGATCCCTGAGGGCGCAACCAGCACTCGATTGGGCGTAAAATGGAGTGGAAGCTCGATGAGACGTTCGACATCACCTCGATCGGAAAAGATGAGTACACCGCCTTGAACCTCTCCCCAGTCATTGTGCCAAGCCGCGGGAGCATAGAGTTTCTCCCGATACAGAGTAAGCGAATTGAGGCCAGCAGCACCTCGCTTCACATATTCGGGGAGCCGAAAGGTGGCTATGATCTTCCCCGTAGCATCATATTTGATGAGTTGATGATGAGAATATGTCTCTCCGTCGGACAGAGAGGCGTACACATAGATGTACCCAGCTCGGTCTACAGCGATGGCCAGACGACCGAGTGTGAGGGGCGATTCATTCCTTCGATGGACCTGTGAAGAGAGCCCCGACTCTGCTGACGCTACGGAGAGATCGACATGGGAGATGATCTTGACCTCGGCACGTGGTTTGTCTCTCTCTCGCTCCTCGGCCTGACCTACTCCCCCTGACCAGAGCCCCATGAGTATCATTGGAACCAATAATAATATGCCTCGGGACATAGATTCCTCCTCACGATTATTTCTGGTATGGTCTACTTGGGTCCATCTCCAGAATCGGGCTTAGGCTGATCATCGAGGCAGAGTAACACAAAGTAGTTCCTAACCGAACAAGATCCATGCGGAGTTTGACATGAAAGTTCTTCGGTCCCGGCAAAAATGGCCTGCGCTCCTGTTCGAGGGACAACCGTATAATCTCTGCAGGTGATCTCTTGACCGCCAGAATCGACGCACGTGAATCTGTAACACTGAATCCCAGTGTTAGGACAATATACCAGAGAGGAATTCGGTGCAGTCTCCCCCGATAGATCTAGAGGATTCATCATCCAGATCAAGAGGCTCCCGATCAACAAAAATCGGGACCGGTTCATTCCTTTCACCACCATGGACCTTAAGCCCTCCTCATAAATTTGCAACCACCTTACCAAAACCGGAGAGATTCATCAACCACACGCTGACCACTCCCGTCTCATCCTGACCCATAATTTGAATCGCGCATGGCCTGCGGCCCGCATCGACTCATGAAATGGAGAGGATGAGCGACGTCATTGACCGACATCTCCTTCGGGTAGTTTGAGCAAGCAATCGTGACAGACGAAGCGTCCGCGTCCACTCGGTCTCTGGCGATAGGCGATCTTGCCCTGCTCCATGTAGCGATAGAGCGTGCGACGATCCACCTCGATGAGTTGACAGGCCTGCTGGACGTTGAGCCAGACGGTCTGTCGATGACACTGTGGACAAAAAAACAGACGATGCTGGCGCATGACTCCTCCCTTCCGGCTCGAGGAGCGGCTCTTGCACGTGCACCATTACCATTTTCCAACGCCTGTTCGACAGGTTCATTGCAAAGCCCATAAAAGGTTGAGCACAGCGGTATTACCATCTCCCTCGCCGAGTCATGGGATCTCTCTGCCCGGCGCGCGACCGGTTCGTCTATCGCGCAGCGGGATCACCAAAACTGTACATCGGGTGAAGATGTGTGTCAATCGGGGAGCGAGCACATTTTGTTCCCCGGCGTGATGAACAAATCGTGAATGGAGAGGCGGTGAGGTGTTCCCTGAAGGTCGCATGTCAACACGTGCTGGCCCGAAGGCGCGAATGTGTTCAGTTGGGATGAAGCCTCGTCCGTGTGGGTCACGATATAAAAATTGCCGCCGGAGTCGACTCTGAGGAGGTCGATGTCGATGGGTACATCCAGGTTGATCGTCTCACGGAGCCGTAAACGGGAGACGGCGCGTTGGCCTGCTGAGCTCTGGCCATGGGAATGAAAGGAAGGGCCGCGGTCAGGACCATGGTGGTAAGGTCTTTCAATCCGAATCTCATCCGGCCGGTGGATGGTTCCATCGGTTCGTCCTCCTCGCCGGTGGTGGA
>RFHM01000029.1 GCA_003696865.1 Acidobacteriota bacterium
GTCCATCCCGCTGCAAAGAGACCAAGGATAAACTCTACTGATAGTCTTGTACCCTTCACCACTGGCTTTCCCAGGAGTATCTCTGGATCTGAGTGTATATATGGTCGCCAATCCATACGGTTCCTTCCTCTCCCAGAACGACTCAGAGGTCAAGATTGAGATTACACCTAACGACCGCGCTCAGCCGCCCGCCGGAGCGCCAGCAGAAGCGGGTCGGCCGCAGCGGGTGTCAGGCGGCTTCTTTGGGTTATATCCAGTTTATGCTTTCACAGAGACCCTCTCTGTCAGGATCAGATGAACAACGGGAAGCGCTCTCAACTCCAATCGTGACAGATCAATTATCTTGCTGGCATCCTCAATCTCAATCCCAATAACACGATTGTGCTCGTCAAAGTCCAGCACAACCCCTGGTGCGATCTCCTCCGACTCGGTACTTACTCCTTCAATCAATTTGATATACAACATGTCAGTCTCAGGATAGTATTCGAAAATCATCGTCCTCTCTCCATCAAGGCTTAAAGCGACGATCGAAAAAAGCGTTATGCACGGCCTCCCCATCCGGTTCCGTCACGACCCGCAGATACTTGTCCATCTCGGCAACATATCCCCAATAACGGATGCGTCCGTTGGGCTGCACTTCGGTGCGAATGGGATTCTTTAGAACGTGCTCAATCCATTCCATCTTGAGATAGGGCCGACGAGCCATAACGCTTTTTCTGAAGTAAGCCGTCGTTTTCATCTGCCATTGCCAGCCATGTCTGAATGGAGTATAGCCGCCCAACGGCAGGGATGAGCCGCGCGCTCCAGCGCGTCGGCTCCATGCCTTTGTTCGGTGGTCAGCGATAAGCTTCACGCCGATGCTTCACTCGATAAACGGTGACCATTTGAGCTTGGTCGTCTATCTCATAGAGAATGCGGTACACTCCTATCCGCAGACTATAATCCGTTCTCCCGCGAAGCCGCTTCGCATTGGGGGGGCGGGGATTCTCGCCTAGGCGATCAATATGCTGGCTTACCAAGTGGGCATATCCCTTGGGCAGATCAGCTATGTCTTTGATAGCCCGCCGCAAGATGCGAACGCTATACATCTATCCCCTCAGCTCGCAACTCCGCCTTCGCTTGTTCCCACGAAACCGCTTCTTCCCCCGCCTCACGGAGACGACGAATCTCTTCCGCATCCTCCCAATCCTCCAGCAAGGTTAACAGCTCCTCCCAAACCGTATAATCAAGCACCACGGCCTTCTTGTTCCCGCTGGCATCTACGACAAATTGCGCTGTTTGTAGCAATTCCGTCACACGCATAGTGAACTCCATTATACCACCCTTATTTCACTCTCCGCGAGAGCTGCCTCACGACCTGCATCAGCCACGCACGGGAGCACGTCGGCGGATTTCTGCATGGCCTTGATGAGTTGCTGCTTGTTCTTGAGGGGGCTGATGTGGTGTTTCTTCTTGGCCGCGATGAGGGCCTTGCCCGAGGGAGTCGAGTGGTCCACGCCCAGCTCCAGTTCGTCCAGCAGTTGATTTTCCAGCCCTGATTCACTCATTACTTCGGCCAGTTTCAATCCCAGGAATTCAAAGACGTAAGGATCGCGTATGGCGAGCTTCGGCTCGGCCTGTCAGGATGATGCCTGCCGGCGCTCACCTCGCACAGTCAAACCAGGAGGCGAATCAAAGAAGGCAGATCGAGGGGCTGTGAACCCACGCCAGTCGGAAGAACGAAAGCCCCGCCGGGTCATCCCGACGGGGTCTCACTCGAATCGCCCACCGCCAGAGTCGGTGGATTGAAATCTGGCTCCTCAGGTAGGACTCGAACCTACAACCCTCCGGTTAACAGCCGGATGCTCTGCCAATTGAGCTACTGAGGAGCACGGGAAATTCTCATCGAATTTCCCTTGAGGTTTTTAAGTTAGCAAATGCCCATCGCTCTGTCAAGACTCGGAGACCGGCATCGCGCGGGTGGTCGAGTTCGATGAACCATCAAAGAGGATGCCGTCTTTTCGGAATAGCCATCGTGTCCCTGAACTCGCTTCCGGGAATGGTAACGCTCCCCCGGCATAGCGAGAAATGTGACTCCTCCCCGCAGACCAGCGGCGGGGCTTCCAATGGGAGGGTGAGCCTCTTTATTAGCTGACATCTGATCCCTCCCCACCGGCAAGCGGTGGGGCTTCCTCAATGGGGGACATCTCTCGAACTAGCTCACAAGGTGACTCCTCCCCGTGGTCTAGCGGCGGGACTTCCCTCCAGGCCCCGGAGCTTGCCTCTGGGGTTCGTGACTTGCCAGCTACTCAATGCCGTCCTCCCCCTCTCCCGAATGCCCCGGAGCTCGCCTCCGGGGATCGTTACTTTCTCGCTACACGAACTTCCAATTGACTCCTCCCCGCGGACAAGCCACGGGGCTTCCCAGATGAGGGGAAAGTCCCCACAGACTAGCTGACACCTGAACCTCCCCGCAGACCAGCTGCGGGGCTTCCAAGAGGGGGAGAATACGCTGCTCGACTAGCTGACCACGTGACTCCTCCCCGCCGACCAGCGGCAGGGCTTCTCAGACTCCGCGGCTCGCTTCCGGGAGATCACCACACATTCACGCCTACCACGAGGGTTGAAAACCCCATCGCAAGCTGCCAGCTTGCACTACACCTTACAGGAGTGATGTTCTTCGCTTCGGAATCGAGTTTACGATCATCCCATGAGAACTCGACCCGGCGCACACAGACGAATGTCCGAACTCCCGGGCACTCACAGGGTGTTCAACGTCTGGCAGTCACCGCTCATCACGGAGGGCAAACCTTTACACGCCAAAAGCCGAAGGCAACGGGTTCCCGGCCGTCACGCCTGCGCCTCACGATCGATGATTTCGGCCAATGTAGCGGCATCGATCTGATAGCTGGCGTTGCAGAAATGACAGACCATCTCCGCTCCGCCGTCTTCCAGGAGCATGCTCTTCAGTTCCTCAGGGTCAATCGCCGAGATGATGCGCAAGGCGCGCTCATACGAGCAGTTGCACCGAAACTGCACCGGCTTCTCTTCCAGGACGGTCAGCCGATGCCGCCCCAGTGCAGTATGAAGGATATCCCGGGGACCGCAACCTTCGCGGATCATCTCGGTCACGGCGGGCATCTGCCGGATCGTCTCCTCCAATTCCGCGACCACGGCTTCACTGGCTCCGGGGAATACCTGGATCATGAATCCGCCAGCCCCCGTCACGCGATAATGCGAGTCTTCATCCGGCATGACGAAGACGCCCAGCGAGACGGCCGATGGGATTTGCTCCGATTGCGAGAGATAATAGGCGATGTCTTCGGCGATCTCGCCGGAAACGATGGGTACCGAACCGCGATAGGCATCCCGGTAGATGCCCATCTCGTAGTATCCGCCCTCGCGAACGACGTGGAGCATGCCGCGACCGACGATGCCGCCGACATCGA
>RFHM01000205.1 GCA_003696865.1 Acidobacteriota bacterium
ATGTTGTTCAGCGCGTCTTCCGGTATCCAACCAGTCCGCTCCGGTATGCCATTGTCCTGGTTATGTCGGTCTCCTGCCTGGGAGGCGCCATCGCTCTCTGTTGGATCGTTCCTGACGCCGATGCCATCGCTGCTGTCCTGCCGTTGTTCCTAACGGGGGCTTTGGGGCTTCTTTACGCCTACCGCTATTCTCACATCGGCATCCGAGTGGATGAGTGGGGTCTGGAAGCGCGAGCCTGGCTGGGCAACGTGTGCATCAAGTGGGATGAGATCATCGCCCTCATCCGACATGACCTCCCTCCGACGCCCGCGCGATTCCGAGCTTACAAGATCTATGCCCGGCATAAGAAGCTGGTGTTTTATGATACGCTGGTGGGGCACGCTGAGCTGGCCGCGTTGGTGAGTCGTCGAACCGGGCTTGATTGGATTCCTCCTAATTGAATGGGGAACGATGAGCCATTTTCGGTTTGGCTTTCGCGTTATTGTATGGAGGCGCAGAAAATGGCAGAAGTAACTGTCGGGATTGAAAACTCGGCTTCCATAGGAACCCAAGATCAGCGAAAGGAGAGTGCGATCATGTCCAAACAGTCTTCCATGCTCATGGGCATCTTGTTGGGAATCATCCTCGTTGGCTCGATGCTCCTCTACAACGAATCGAACCCTCAAGTGGCCGGTGAGCCAGACGTGTGGGTCGCGTCTGGTTTCGAGGCCGGTCAAGCTCCATCGTCCGCCGCGAAGGCTCGCCGTCCGCGGCGTCTACCGCAAGGATTCCAGACGATCGATGATGGCAAAGGGACGGGTCGGATCTTGATCGCCGATCGTCCGGGAGCTCGATCGGCGACGGCCTTGTTGAGGGAAACATTGAACGAACTGGCCGCCTACTTTGATGCCCGCCCGCGGGTGACCGGGGGCTTCATGGATCAGCAGGATCGGGAGATCCAGGCAGCCATCGAAGCGCGCTTCCAAGGCACCGCCCTGCGAGGTCTCGCCTTGGTCAGACTCGCGAATGGGAAGGGCACAGTAGGCTTCATTTATGACCGAGCCGGGACGTTTCTCCATTCGATGCGGCGGCTGACGGAGGCATTCGAACGCCGTCTCCCCCAGCCTCCGGCCCGCCAGGTGGCCTGGCAAACTGTTCCGTTGCCCGATGGAAGTGGATCGATGCGACTTCCCCGAGGATGGCGTATCACGGGAGCATATCAGGGGATGGTCGACGCCCAAGGGCCGGACGGTATGGCCGTCAGCCTGGGTGCCGCCTTTCAGGTTTTCACTCCGGCGGGCGTTCAGGGGCCGTTCGGACCGATGCAGTATCCGCTTGTGGCCCCCTACAGCGACCCGGTTACGGCCGTACGCGTTCTTCTGCCTCAGTTCGTCCGCTTCCAGCGCATGATGGGACAACCGGTGGTTCCCATGCGCTGGGTGCGGTTGATTGAGCAGGCTCCGGCACCAGGAATGCTCCCGGGAGGGCAATCGGCGTTTCTGCATTACGAAATGGATGTGGGTGCCGGACCGGAGATGCGGCGCTATCAATGCTTGAGCCTCATCGGCACAGCTCCGGTCTCTTATCAGAGTTGGATGTACTACATCTCCAGTGTGGCCGCACCCAAGGAGGTCTTCAAGCGAAATCTGCCATTGCTCCTGGAGATCTGGCAGTCCTGGAAGGTGAGCGACCGGGTCCTGAAGCAGCGCTTGCAGAATGCCTTACAGAGCATGGGAGAGGCTCATCGGATCTATCGGCAAGCCACTCAGAACGCCGAGAGAGTCATGGAGAGAGCGCTCGATGACTGGGCCGAAGTCATGCGCGGCTCTCGCACCGTCGAAGATACGCTCACCGGCGAGCGGGGCCAGGCAGATTTGGGTTGGGTGAATCGGATCGTCGAAAAAATGAACGAGCGGGAAGGATGGAACCGCTATCGGGCCATCCCGCTTCGGGATCTATAACGGCGGTTTCATCCTCTGATCGCGCCTATGGGGTGGTTGGGTGTCATTCCCGGCACAGTGGTGACGAGGTACTGAGGAGTCCGACTCCTCGCGTCAGGCTGTTCTACGCCACCAGGTGACTACGCCTCACTGAATGCCCGCGTCTGTGAGCCGACGGGTTCGTGGAGTTGACCGTCCTGGCGACGCCGTCACGATGTTTTGAGCCCACCGTTCGAGCTACTGGCACATTGCACGCATCCCTCTGATGACGGACTGAGATTCATTGGTTCCGGGCTCGTGGTCTGTAGTCGTATGTCTGCGTCGGCGGGATTCGCTCATTGACTCCTTCCTCGAAATTCGGTACACTGCCTTCGCATCACGGGATTGATGGCCTATCTCGAACTGATGGGAAACAGGCGATGGCGTCCCCGTCCAAGGATGTGACTCAGTTGTTGTTGGATTGGAGTGATGGCGACCAGCAAGCTCTCGACCAACTCCTCCCTCTGGTCTACGACGAGCTTCATCGGCTGGCCGAGCACTACATGCGGCACGAACGCTCCGATCACACGTTGCAACCAACGGCATTGGTTCACGAAGCCTATCTGCGATTGATCGACCAGCAACGCGTTCGATGGCGAAACCGAGCCCATTTTTTCGCCATCGCTGCCCAAGCCATGCGGCGTATTCTGGTGGATCATGCTCGTCGGCGCCAGGCCCAGAAGAGGGGATCTGGCCGGCGAGTACCGCTTGATGAAGCCCGGGCTGTACCGTCTCTCCCGGAAATGGATTTAGTCGCATTGGATGAAGCCCTGACCAGACTGGCTGAATTTGATCCGCGGCAGAGTCGCATCGTGGAGTTGCGGTTCTTCGGCGGGTTGAGCATCGAAGAGACGGCCAGTGTATTGCAGCTCTCACCGGCCACGGTCAAGCGGGAGTGGCAACTGGCCAAGGCCTGGCTCTATCGCGCTCTGACCGGTGAAGGGTGATTCATATTGTGAGGAGCAATCAGTGGGTATGGACGAGCGATCATCGAACATGACCCCCGAGCAATGGGAGCGCATCAAAGAGATTTTCGAGGCGGCGCTCAGGCGCCCGCCCGCCGAGCGCTCGGCCTACATCGAGCGAGCCTGCGCTGGCGATCGCGCTCTGCGGCAGGAAGTCGCCTCGTTGCTGGCCGCACACGAACGCGCCGATCGATTCCTGGAGGAGCCGGCGGTGAGCCGGACATGGGAGAGAGAACCTGAGGTGACCGGACTCTCGCTGGTGGGTCGGCGTCTGGGCGCATATCGAGTCATCCGTGAGCTGAGCCGAGGAGGGATGGGAACCGTCTACCTGGCCGTGCGCGCCGATGAGGTATACCGGAAGCGCGTCGCCTTGAAAGTGGTCAATCCAGGCATGCACACGGATGACATTCTCCGCCGATTCGGCCAGGAACGACAGATCCTGGCCAGCCTCGATCATCCAAATATCGCCCGGCTGCTCGATGGAGGGGCCACGGAAGACGGACGGCCTTATTTCGTCATGGAATATATCGAGGGGGAACCAATCACTCAATACTGTGACCAGCGGCGACTTTCCATCAGAGCGCGATTGCGATTATTCCAGCAGGTATGCGCTGCCGTTCAGTATGCTCATCAGAATCTCATCGTGCATCGGGATCTGAAACCCAGCAATATTCTGGTCACCACCGAGGGCGTGCCCAAGCTTCTGGATTTCGGCATCGCCAAGATCCTCAACCCCGAACTCACGGGGGTATCCTCGATGACCCCGACCATGACGCTGGCAGTGCGACCGATGACGCCCGAGTATGCCAGCCCGGAGCAAGTGCGCGGCGGGCCCATCACCACGGCGAGCGATGTGTATTCGCTCGGCGTACTCCTCTACGAACTGTTGACCGGGCACCGCCCCTATCGACTGACCGGCCATCAGCCCGAGGAGATGTGCCGCATTATCACCGAGACCGAACTGGAGAGACCGAGCACCGTCATCGACCGACGCGACGAGCAGCGACCAACAGACGCTCACCCCCCTCCTCAGTCCACCGCAGACCGGAGGCCGCCAACGAACGAGCAGCCCACCATTGAGGTCATCAGCCGCCAGCGCGATACCACGCCGCAGCGACTCAAGCAACAGTTGAAGGGGGATTTGGACAACATCGTGCTGATGGCGCTCAGGAAGGAGCCGACCCGGCGGTATGTTTCGGTGGAACAGTTTGCTCAGGACATCAAGCGATACCTGGATGGACGCCCCGTCTTGGCGCGCAAAGATACGCTCACCTATCGCACCGAGAAGTTCATCCGGCGGCATATGGTGGGAGTGATGACGGCTCTGTTTGTGGCCCTCTCGCTGGTGGGTGGTCTGGCCGTCGCCATCTGGCAGGCACGGGTGGCCGAGGCTGAACGAGCACGAGCCGAACGGCGATTCAATGATGTGCACGAGTTAGCCAATTTCCTCCTGTTCGAATTGCACGATGCCATCAGAGGCCTTCCCGGGTCAACGCCCGTGCGACAGCGGCTGGTCGAGCGAGCGCTGGAATATCTGGACAGCTTGAACAAAGAGGCGGAGGGTGACCTCGCTCTCCAGGAGGACCTGGCCACGGCCTACGAACGGGTGGGCGACATCCAGGGGAATCCCAACTTGTCGAACCTGGGTGACATGACTGCGGCGCTCCGGAGCTATCGTCGGGCGCTGAAAATTCGCCAGGCCTTGCTATCGGCCGAGCCCACCAACGTGGAATGGCAACGCCATACCGCCCGAACTCTCCAGCGCATAGGCGATATCCTGTGGTGGAGTGGCGATACGCCGGGAGCCTTGGAGAGCTACCAACGCGCGCTTCGCATTCATCAGGACCTGCAAAGCCAAGATCCGGCCGATGAGACCACCCGCCGCGATCTGGCCGTGAGCCACATCAGCATCGGCGATGTGCTGGCCTGGAACGGCAAGACGGATGAGGCGCTCGACCACTACCGTCGCGCGCTCGCCACGCTGGATGCGTTGTCGGCCCTTCATCCTACCGATCCCCATATTCGCCGTGATCTGGCCAACTGTTACATGCGAATCGGAGATGCCCTGGGGTGGGCGGGAGATGCCACCCAGGCGGTGGCCAACATCCAGCGGGCGATCGGCATTCTGGAAACCCTGGTGGCGGAGAATCCAACCGATGCGAAGACGAGCCGCGCTCTGTGGCTCGGCTACATGAAATTGGGCGAGAATTCAAATGCCCGCCGAGCGCTGGAGTGCTTTCACAAGGCGTTATCTCTCGCCGAACGTCTCTCAGCCGCCGATCCTCTCAATGCTCGGGCTCGCCGCGATCTGGCCCTCAGCTACGCTAAAATTGGAGATGCGCTGGTCGAAACGGGAGATGCCCCCGCCGCGCTGAGGATATATCGTCGGGCGTTGACCATCCAACGAGTCTTGTCGCAAGAAGATCCCAAGAACGTGGAAACGCGCCGGGACCTGGCCAATACGTTCACGCGAATTGGCGATGGTCTCACTGCGATGGGGGACCTGTCCGGGGCGCAGGAGAGCCACCGCCAGGCCCTCGCCATTCGAGAGACCCTGTTGGAGCAAGACCCGGCCAATGAAGCGATTCGTCGCGACGTGGCCATCTCCTGCGCCAATCTGGGCGACGTTGCATCGACGCTGGCGGCGAGGTCGACGTCGTCTCCCCGGCAACGGATCGAGTACTGGCGGCGAGCGCGCACCTGGTATCAGCGGAGCCTGACTATCTGGCGCGACCTCCGTCAGCGTGGGGTGTTAAAGGGAGCCGACGTCGAAATGTTGGACCACGTGGCCCGCCGAGTCGCACGCTCGACCGCGGCCCTCAAGCGACTCGCCAATCGGTGAGACGTCCTCATCGCCCCTCCCCACCATCCCGGTCGATCGTCCGCGCCATCTCCCTCACCCAGTCGACGATCCAGGCAAAAGGCCAGGACGGGCGTTCATTGACGGCTTGCCGGGCGATGGGCCATCCGTCAGGGGCAGTGGCATTGATAGCACCCCGGCCGGTGAACCCGGCAGACTCATCTTTGGCTTCGTTCAACGCCAATCCTCCACGACCCCAGGCTGGCTGAGAACTTCGGCCGTCATTGGTCAGTTGAGTGAGCCCCCGGCCATCGACTCGGAGAGCGTATATATCACTTCGCTCCACAACCGGCGCAATCAGATTGGCTATGATCTGAACGTCGAAGGCGAGGTATTGCCCGTCGGGCGACCAGCTCGGACTGGTGACAAACTGCATGGCTCTGGCCGAGGTGAGCTGGCGCAGTCCCGTGCCATCGGCATTGATCACAAACAGATCAGACCAACCGAAGGTGAGGTCCAGCGAGATGGTGGATTGAATGAAGGCGATCTGCCGCCCGTCCGGGCTCCAACGGCACTGGGCAATCAGTCGGATGACCTGAAAGGAGTCCAGGGGCACTTGATAGACGGCCCGTGCATTGCTCCCATCGGGGTTCATCGACACGAGGAACGCCTGACCGGCGCCCGGTCCCAGAGCCGCGCAGGCGATGCGGTCCTGAATCGGAGACCAGTCGGCGCCACTCAGGTCGAAGAGTTCGGCCCCCGGTATGGTAATCGGCTGGAGCTCTCCTCCGCTCCACAGGGCGAGCTGATTCCCGCTGGTTGGTCGCCATTCGAGAAGCCCCGTATTGGGATTGGGTTGTCGGATCATGGAGCGAACGTGGCTGGTGAGGACGAGTCGCCTGCCGTCTGGCGACCACGAAGGTTGGATCGATTTGGAGAACGTCGGCTGTAAGGTGATGGTCCCGGCATTGATCATCTGCCCCGGCCGCACGGTTATTCTGGCGAATCCCATCGAGAGGCCTGGCCCGCCCAAGGAATCATTCACGGTCGCTTGGGCGCGCACCCAGATGGCGTCGCGAGGTACATTGTTGAGCACAAAGCGACCATCGGCATCACAGCTTGCCGTCTCGGCCGTCCCCTGGGCGCTGACGATGCATCCGGAGATGGTCCCGTTCTGAACGCCAGGAACCACGCGCCCGGTGACCGTTCCCGAGGGACCGGGGAGTTGACCGAGGACGCCGAATCCGGTGAGCTGCCGCAGATTCGTGCCATCGAACCGAATGGCGTAGAGACTCATCTCCTCGAGGCTCCGCAGCCCATTGTTGAAGTCTCCACTGAAGGCCACCTGGCGGTAGTCTTTCGACCACACCGGATCTTGAAGCCGCAGCGAAAATGCAAAATTGGTGAGGCGCCTTCGCTCGGCTGGGTTCTGGACGTCCATCAGCCAGAGATTGAAAAGCTTTCGCGCCGGATCGCGGGATCCCGAATCCTCATGCACAAAGGCCATGAGGCCTGGCGGGAGACCCGGTCGCTGGGCAATGGAATCCCGACCAACGGCCAGGACCATGAGGGCAAGGAATATCCCTGTGATCCATCGTTTCATCGATCGTCTCCTCCCTCGTGAGGAAGGCACATCGGGTTGACCGTGTGCCTTCCCCGGCAGATTGGGACAACTACTTAGAACGGAGGGAACGTTCCCCCCTGCTCCACCTTGACGGTGAACGGCCCGGTCGCCTGCACTTCGTTGGCAATGACCACGAAGAAGGCCGGACCGGCGGAGAAATTGAGCGTATTGGGGCTCGTGCTCACATTGCTGAGCTGCCCGGTATTGGGATCCAGTGCCCCAATGAGCGGAGTGAACGCCGACGACGTGGCGGTGATGCGAACTGATCCCCCTGGCGACTGGAACTGGAACACCTTGGCGAAGTGGACGCCGCCCTGCTGATCTTGAACCCGAGGATCATTGGACGTCAGCTCACAAGTCAATTCCTGGTCCATCTGGATTTGAACCGGCGCATCCAGCGTTCCACCCGTGCAGCCACCTCCAGATGCGCCACACGCCTGGCACTCCAGGATGACCGTATAGGGCCCGGCGCTCTGGGGTGAATCACCGTTGATGACCAGCGCGTACTCTCCTGGCGTGGACAGTACGCCGGTATACTTGACGGGCATGTTGGGCGCTCCGGCAGATATCGCTTGGAGAAAGACGAATTGTCCCCGCTGCGCATCGAAGAAAAATAGTTCCGATTGTACGGGGAAGCTCGACGATTGTGCCGTGATGATGAACGGCTGATTCGGCTGCATGGTCGTGAATGAATAGGCGTCAAAGCGAGTCCCGTCTGAAAAGGTTTGATCCGTTTGATCGATCGATCCCTGCTTCGTCTCTCCACAACTAATGGGAGGAAATTGCTGTTGAGCAGCGATCTGACTCATCGATGTTCCCGATGAAGCCAGGAAATGCCACTTCGAGCGGTTCTGAGCGGCGTGTGATGGCCCGCCCGCCGATGATCCCATCATCATCAGTGGCCAGACGACGATGAGGGCGAGGGACTTTCTGCTCATCAGCCACCGGCTCGACCGTCGTGACGCGGTGCTGGCCTGGTTTCGCACCTCTGAGCCCTTTGCTCTTGTCATGACGAGTACCTCCTATCGTTGAGTTCGAGGATCGGCCCATTGGCCTTCCTCACCTCATAACGCGCAAATCGGTCCGGGAATGGCTCATCATCGCAGCACATCGAGATGGCGCTCCAATGTACATGAACACAGGCTGCCATCAATCGCGCA
>RFHM01000206.1 GCA_003696865.1 Acidobacteriota bacterium
CTTCAACCCTACGGGAGAGACGGAGATCCAACCCGGCGATGTCTTGGTGGCCGTGGGAGCGCTGTCCGAGCTAGAGCGCCTGGCCGCCGTGGCCAATCCCAGTGCGGTGCCGGCGCGCTGGCGTGGCCAATAGGAGGTGGCGGCATGCCGGAGTTGCCCGAGGTGGAAGCCGTGGTCAACGCGCTCGGCGGGATCGTTCGGGGGAAGCGGATCACCGGCGTCCGCGTCCTTCGTCCACAAACGATTCAATCCATGTCGGTGACCCGCTTTTGTCGTCTCCTGCGTGGGCGCGTCATCGAGCGGGTTCGACGGCGGGCCAAATTCATTCTCCTGGACCTGTCAGACGGATGGACGCTGGTTGTACATCTCCGCATGACCGGAGGATTCGTATATGCGGAGTCGCGGCGACCCTTTCCTCCAACCGCCCGCGTACTGTTTCTCCTGGAGGGAGGGGCTCGGCTGGCCTACACGGACATTCGGAATCTGGGGCTCATCCGCCTCGTCCGCACCGAGCGACTCGACCGATGGGCAGAATGGCGGCGGTTGGGCGTCGAACCCCTCAGCCGAACTTTCACGGTTCGGCGATTGGAAGAGATGCTTCGGGGGAGCCGGCGCGCCATCAAAGCCTTTTTACTCGATCAAACCAAGGTGGTGGGATTGGGGAACATCTATGCCGCTGAAGCGCTTCATCGAGCACGACTGAGTCCCATGCGACGCGCCGAGAGCGTGGCCAGATCCAGGGCTCGAGTGGTGGCTTTGTATGAGAGCATTCGAGAGACGCTCCGAGAGGCCATCGCCGCCCAATCGACCGGCCCTCTCCACCTGGAGTTCGTCAACGCCCAAGGGCAGTCCCACCATCCCCGTCGAGCGCCCTCCCCGTTTCGCGTCTATGGCCGGGAAGGAGAGCCGTGTCCGGTCTGTGGCGCGCCGATCCGCAGAATCAAGCAACACGGTCGCTCAACGTATTACTGCGCTCGATGCCAAACGTAACGACTGAAGGTTGATCGGCAGCGCCCGGCGGTGCTATGTTGATGGATGACCAGAGGGGACGCCGATGAGACGGAAATTCATCGAACTACTCGATCAGGAAATCATCCTGGCCGATGGAGCCATGGGAACGGTGTTGATCGGGCGTGGTGTGGATCCCAATGCGCTGGCCGAGCAGAATCTGGTGAATCCCGATCTGGTGCGCTCGATTCATCTGGAGTATATCCGCGCCGGCGCGCGGTTGATCGAAACCAATACCTTCCTGGCCAATCGCATGAAGTTGCGGGAGTATGGCGTGGAGGACCGGCTAGAGGAGATCAATCGGGCGGGAGTGCGGTTGGCGCGCGAGGCCGTTCAAGCGAGCGAGGAGGAGGTGTTCATCGCCGGCTCGGTGGGTCCATTGGGAGCGTTGGTGAAGCCCTATGGGAATCTGACGCTCGCCGATCTGGCCAACGCCTATATCGAGCAGATGAGCATCCTCGTCGAGGAAGGGGTGGATCTCATCATCATCGAGACGCATCCCAGCCTCTTGGAAGCGCTGGAGGCGATCCGGGCGGCGCGCACCGTGTCCACGGCGACTCCTATCATCGCTCAGATGACGTTTCTCGAGGACGGTCGCTCCAAATTCGGCGATGAACTCCGCCGTTCGTTAGAGGCTTTGGCTGCCGCCGACGCCGATGTGGTGGGCGTCAATTGCAGTGGACCGCAAATGACGTACGACATCATGGAGCGCTTCTTGCGCGAGACGGACCTTCGCGTCTCGGTGATGACCAACGCCGGACTCCCTCAACTCGTTGCCGGACGACAGATCTATCTCTCTTCGCCCGACTACCTTCGCGAATATGCGCGCCGGTTCGCCGAGGCGGGAGCCAATATCATCGGTGGATGTTGCGGCACGACCCCAGAACACATTCGCACCATGGCCGAGGTGGTCCGTGGACAGGTTCCCCGGCGCATTCGCGAAAAGCGAGCCACCGTGGTGACCGTGCCCGCCGCCGTCGCGCCGGAGCCGGGAGCGCGGGTACCGCTGCAGACGCGCTTCCAAGAGAAACTGGGTCGGGAGTTCGTCGTCACCGTGGAAGTGACGCCCCCTCGGGGCGTCGATTGTACCGACGTCATCGATCGCTGTCGCCAACTGGTCGAACTGGGCATCGATGCCGTCAGCGTCAGCGATAATCCAGGGCCCCGCGTGCGTCTCTCCTCTGTCGCCTTGGCGCACCTCATTCAATCCCACACGGGTATGGAGGTGATCCTCCATTTCGCCTGTCGGGATCGAACGTTGAATATGATCCAATCGGAGTTACTGGGTGCCGCCGCCCTGGGCATCAAAAATATCCTCGCCCTTACCGGCGAACCATCGGTGGCCGGAGAAGTTCCCCAGGTGACCTCCGTCTTCGATGTGAACGCCACCGGGCTGGTTCGCATTTTGCACGGATTCAATCACGGATGTACGGTGGCCGGACAGGACATTGGGCAGCCGACGGCGTTTCGCATCGGCGTGACGGTGAATCTCGCCGCCGACGATCCGGAAGCCGAAATGCGGTTGCTCGAAGAGCGCGTGGAAGCGGGGGCGCATTTCGCGCTCTCTCAGCCGCTTTACGATGTGGGCATCCTGGAACGATTTCTCGACGGCATTGGCGAGTTCCCCATCCCATTGCTCGTCGCCATCATGCCACTGACCAGCGGCCGGCACGCCGAGTTTCTGCATCACGAAGTTCCCGGCATTCTCATTCCCGAGACCCTGCGCCAGCGCATGCATCAGGCTCGGGAGCCGAAACGGGAAGGGATGCGCATCGCCGAAGAACTCATCAGACAGCTTCGACCTCATGTGGCCGGCATTCACTTCATGGTACAAGGCGAGGCCGTCGCCACGGTGCGGGAATTGCTGTCACGATCCATCGCTCAAACGCATCCACCACTCTCCAACTGAGCGGATCTTGACGCGGTGAACGCCCAAGTCCAGGAGGGGCGTAGACTGACGGCCGCATTCATCGCCCGGAAAGGAGCAGCTTCGCGATGGTTTGAAGCTGCATGTTCGATGTGCCTTCGTAAATCTTGCCGATCTTGGCGTCGCGGTAATATTTTTCCACCGGATAATCTTTGGTGTAGCCATATCCGCCATAAATTTCGATGGCCTGCGAGGTCACCCGTTCGGCCACCTGGGAGGCGAAGTACTTGGCCATCGCCGCCTCTTTGACGAAGGGCTCGCCGGCATCCTTGAGGCGAGCCGCGTTGTAGGTCATCAATCGGGCCGCTTCGATCTCGATGGCCATTTCGGCCAGTTGGAACTGGACCGCTTGAAATTCGGCGATCGGCCGTCCGAATTGCTGGCGTTCTTGTGCATAGGCCAGGGCGTGCTCGAAGGCTCCCTGAGCGACGCCAACCATCTGAGCCGCAATGCCGATGCGACCTTCGTTGAGCGTCTCGATGGCCACTTTATATCCTTTCCCCACTTCGCCGAGAACGTTCTCCTTGGGAACGCGACAGTCTTCGAGGATGAGTTCGCAGGTGCTGGAGGCGCGAATCCCCAGCTTGTCTTCTTTCTTCCCCACGGCGAATCCGGGGAACTCCCGCTCGACGAGGAAGGCGGTGATCCCTTTATATCCTCGAGCGGGATCGATCGTGGCAAAGACGATGAAGATGCCCGCCTCGGCGCCATTGGTCGTCCAAAGCTTGCGTCCGTTGAGCCGATAATGATCGCCCTCGTCGTGGGCTCGAGTTTTCAGGGCAAAGGCGTCGCTGCCCGACTCCGGTTCGGAGAGCGCGTAGGCTCCCACCGTATCGGTGGCCAATCGGGAGAGATACGTTCGCTTCTGTTGTTCGTTCGCCCAGCGATCGATGGCGTTGCTCACCAGTGTATTTTGCACATCGACGACCACGCCCGCCGAGGCATCCACGCGGGAGAGTTCTTCGACGGCGAGGCAAGCCATGAAGAAGCTACTTCCCGCCCCTCCATACTCTGCTGGAATATTGATGCCCATGAGGCCGAGTTGGAAGAATTGAGCGATGAGATCCTTATCGAATACCCCCTCCCGATCCATTTTCTCGACGAGAGGCCGAATCTGACCTTCGGCGAACTGTCGCACAGTCTGGCGAAACAGCAACTCATCCTCGGAGAGTTTCGTCAACGGGGACCCGGGAGTGAAATCCGAACCGGCACCTTGTCGCGTCATAGGCATTCCTCCTTGCTGTGATGATTGGGAGAACATAGTAACACAAAACCGAGGGGACGCCTAGCAGTGGCTATCGAGGAGCGACCGGCGGCGCGACCTTCCCGAAAGGAGAGGTGAAAGGGTCTGTGAA
>RFHM01000207.1 GCA_003696865.1 Acidobacteriota bacterium
GGGTTGATGGGACTGGCGCTGGACCCGCAATTCGCGCAGAATCGATTCGTCTATCTCGCCTACACCTACCGGAGTCCGGACGGATTGGCCAATCGCGTCGTTCGATACCGAGAAGCCTCCGGCCACCTCATCGATCCGCACATCATCATCGATCACATCCCGGGGGCGCGATTCCATGATGGTTGCCGAATTCGATTCGGACCCGATGGGAAGCTCTATATCACTACCGGCGATGCCATCCAGCGTCAATTGGCTCAGGAGCTGAACTCGCTGGCCGGGAAGATCTTGCGCCTCAATCCCGATGGAACGATTCCGGCGGATAATCCTTTCCCCGGCTCGCCCATCTACAGCTACGGGCACCGAAACGCTCAAGGGATCGACTGGCATCCCGTGACCGGGGATCTGTTCAGTACCGAACATGGACCATCGGGCTTCGACGCGCCCGGCGGCGGCGATGAAGTGAACCTCATCGAAGCGGGCAAGAACTACGGCTGGCCAGTCATTCATCACCGGCAGAGGAGAGAAGGAATGGTCAGTCCCCTGCTGGAGTTCACTCCCGCGATTGCGCCGGCCGGCGCTTCTTTTTATCGCGGTCACCGCCTTCCCGAATTCACGAACAACTTCTTTTTTGCCACTCTCAGAGGCAGGCATATTCATCGCGTCGTGTTCAAAGCTCCGGATTATCGTACCGTCGCCTTCCATGAGCGACTGCTCGAAGGGGAATTCGGGCGCCTCCGCGACGTTGTAGAAGGTCCCGATGGCGCGCTCTATTTCTGCACGAGCAATCGCGACGGCCGGGGGAAGCCCCATCCAGACGATGATCGCATCCTACGAATCGTCCCGGCATCCTGAACGGAGTCCAATGTCGGAGAAAAGGACTTTCCACCAACTGCACCGACCGTTGATCCTGGTGATGGCCATCGCCTTCTCATGCCAGCAGGTTGATCACTCTCCGTCACATCGATCGATTCGGCCCGCGCCGCCCTCGGAGGCGAAGACGATACAAGCTGAGTGGTTCGATGAATCACCGCTTCCGGAGCCTCTGACCAACAACGCCGTGGCCAGCCTGATGATGGATGGGACGCTCTATCTGTTCAGTTTCCTGGGGTTGAATGCCACAAAAGCCCCCGCGGGGATCACCCGCCGGGCCTTCGCGTTCGATACGCAGACGCGACGATGGGCTCCCATCCGCTCCGTCCCTGGCCGGCTCGGTCGGATTGCGGCGACGGCGCAGGGCGTCGATGGACGAGTGTACATCTTTGGTGGTTACACTGTCGCCCCCAATGGACGTGAGGTCTCCGTCCCCCATGTGGACATCTATGATCCACGAACCGATCGATATGACGCCGGCGCACCCATACCCATTCCCGTCGATGACTCCGTCTCCGGCGTATGGCGAGATCGCTTCATTTACCTCATCAGCGGATGGTCGCAAAAAGACAACGTGGCCAATGTTCAAATCTATGACACTCGGACGAACCGGTGGCAACAGGCTACACCCATCCCAGGGCCACCGGTCTTTGGACACGCTGGAGGAATCGTCGGCGATACGATCGTTTACTGTGATGGCGTGAGGATCGATCCCGCCCGCCGCCCGCGATTCGTCATCTCCGAGGCCTGTTACCGGGGGAAGATCGATCCCCGCGATCCGTCGCACATCACCTGGTCGTCCCTGCCGGCGCATCCGGGCGAACCAAAGTACCGCATGGCCGCCGGCGTCATTCCGGAGGAAGGGCTCATTCTATTTGCCGGAGGCACAACTCGCCCTTATAACTATGATGGCATTGGGTACGATGGCATCCCCTCCGAACCCAGCTCACAGTCCTTCGCTTACGACGTTCGTCGAGAGCGATGGCTTGTCCTCCCGGATATGCCTTCGCCGACCATGGATCATCGGGGACTCGTTGGCGCCGGACGAAGTCTGTATCTCATCGGCGGGATAAGAGAACAACAAAGAGTCACTCCTGGAGTGCGACGACTCACGGTGCATCCCGATCGTCTCGAGGAACGGTGAGCGAGCGAGACGAGAAGCGTCTCATTGATGGCGCTGGCGGTGCCGTGCCGGCGGAAATCTGACCAGGCCTCGCTCTTGGGCCGAATTGATTCGAGTGCTCAAGACATGGCGAGATCTCGGGCTTCACAGTTGATCCCGTGAAGGGCCATACCGGGCCTGACCCGGTATCTTCCGTCCCCCTTGTCGAATATGCACTGGAAGTGTACAATATGGCCGATAACGGATGATGGTGCTGGCGTAGCTCAGTTGGTGCAGAGCGCCTGACTGTGGATCAGGAGGTCCCCGGTTCAAGTCCGGGCGCCAGTACCAGCGATATCGATCACTCGGAGGGAGCGCCGGATGGGCGCTCTTTCATTTTGCGCCGGAACTCCTCACCTCCTCCCGCTCCAGCTCCTGACGAGAGACGTTCCTCTCAATCGAGCGATGGCGTCAATGGCCTCAGGCCGCGACCATGGGCCAAACGCTATACACCCGTCAAATCCTCACTCGCCGAATGCTACTTCGCTGACGGCGATGTGAACGTCATCGTAGGATAGAACTCCTTCCAGGAGGGACAGAGATCGGCCAATACGCACTCCGGACAGAGCGGCTTCCGTGCCTTACAGATGCGGCGCCCATGTTCGATCAATCGGTGGGGGAACGTGATCCACTCCCGCTTGGGGATGATGGCCATCAGATCTTGTTCCACCTTATCGCGATCAGTATGCTGCGTTAATCCCAGTCGTTGGGAGAGACGCAACACATGAGTATCGACGACAATGCCCGAAGCGATACCAAAGGCGTTACCCAGCACGACGTTGGCCGTCTTTCGGGCTACGCCCGGCAACGTGAGCAACTCCTCCATTGACTGAGGAACGCGTCCGCCAAACTCCTCGACGAGTTTCCGAGCTGCCGCCTGAATGCTCCTGGCCTTGTTATGATAGAATCCCGTCGGTTTAATGTCCCGCTCGAGTTCGGCGAGCGGGACGCGAGCATAGTCTTCGGCCGTTCGGTACTTCTTGAACAACTCCGCCGTCACCATATTGACGCGCTCGTCGGTACACTGCGCCGAGAGAATCGTGGCCACCAGCAGCTCCAGTGGATTACTGAAATTCAAGGCCGTCTTCGTGGCCTCGGGATAGGCCTTTTTGAGACGATGGATGATCTCCTTCACCCGTTGAGCATTTTCGACCTGGGGCACGCGCTTTTTGGACATGGTCACATCTCCTCACAGCGATATACGGCATCGAAAAATCGCGCTTCGTATTCCAGGGCTAATCTGGCCGCCATCTCGGCCCGAGACCGCGCCTCTGCGGTTCGCGTGTGCCGATCAATCAACCGCTCCTCCACCTGGAAATCGATAGCGGGAATATGGTATGCCTCCAGAACGTCGTCCGGAAAGCCATAATGCTGTTTGAGCCCATCATGGAGCGTTCGACAGACGGACATCCACACGTCCTCGATGACGAAAAAGGCGGTCATATTCTCTTCCGGCGACCCACTCGCGGCCAGATGAAACAGATAGTTCGGGGCGGCCATAGCCCCGGCCAGAGGGCGGGAGGCGTCCAGGTCGGTTCGCTCTAATCCCAGAGCCCGAGCGAACCTCAGGAATGATCGAATATATTCGACTTCCCGTTGGGCCATACCAATGAAAAATTCCTTCATCTCCCGATCCGGACTGCGAAGAACGCTCAAAGCAAAGTAATCGTAGATGTGGGCCACATAGTGATACTCCTGCTCGGTGAACACCTTCAATGTCTCTCGCGGAAGCCGACCTCGTCGGACATCCTCGACGAACGGATGATGCACGATGCGCTCGACCTGCGAGGAGAGCCCCTCGCGCAATCGCCGAATGAACTCCGAACCGCTCATCAGCGACCTCCTCGGAAATGCTCGTTCTTCATTGTACCGACTGAGGAACACGACGAGCAACTGATCGACCACCGTCAACGCGAGTCGTTTCCGACTCCAGCACCCATCGCCGATAGAGGGCGTCCTGTTCGGCGGTCACCTCGTCGAGCCTCACGATGTGATAATCGATGCGAATCCGCTGCCCGAGCACGACATCGAGAGTGCGCACCCTCCCCTTCCGATTGATGGTGAGGACCACAGACTGGCCAGGCTTCTTGGCTCCCAACCGCTGAGCATAATTATCGAAATTGACCCGCCATCCATCGATGGCCAGGATTTCGTCTCCTACGTACACACCATACCGCTCGGCCGGCGTATTGGCGACGACCGAGGCGACGACCGCCCGCCCATCCTCATTTCGCAGTCCAATGCCCAGATAACCTCTCCTCTCATCAATTTCTGTTCGCTGCAATCGAAGCCCGGCATGGCGAAGGAATCGATCGTAGTCGATCTCGGTCGTTCCATACACATAGTGATCGAAGAACGCGCTCAAGTCGCCGCCTGCCACTTCCTGGCAAACGCGACGAAAATCCTCTTCGGTATACCCCACGTTGCGCTTCTTGTAGAACTCGGTGTACAGGTGACGCATGACGTCATCGAGACTCCGACGGCCGCCGGTGCGATGTCGAATCTCCAGGTCCAGGAGAGCGGCCAGGATCTTGCCCTTGTTGTAGTAACTCACCGTCGTATTCCGGGAATTCTCATCGGGGCGATAGAACTTGATCCAGGCGTCGAAACTCGCTTCGGCGACTGATTGAACGAAGCGTCCCGGGCGATTTTGCAACTCGGCGATGGCCCGGGCCAGCCGGTCCAGATAACGGCCCGGGCTGATGAATCCAGCTCGAAGGAGGAGCCGATCGGCATAATAACTGGTGAACCCTTCGGCGACCCATAGCATGCGGGTTGGCGTCTCGCGGGTATAGTCAAATGGTCCCAGCTCGATGGGTCGAATCCGCTTGACGTTCCACAGGTGGAAGAACTCATGAGCCACCAGCGAGAGCCAGCGCTGGTACGAGGACTCTGGTGAAAATCCCCATCGGGGATAGCTGAGCGAGGCCGAGTTAGCATGCTCAATACCTCCGCCACCGGAGGGCATCAAGTGCACGATGAACGTGTAGTGTCGATAGGGGAGTTCGCCAAACAGGGCCCGCGCCGCCTCGACGATGCGGCGGACGTCAGCCACCAACCGCTCGGGCTCATAGTTCCCCACGCCGTATATGGCGATGCGATGGGGCACCCCTTGCACGACGAATTCATAAACCGGATGTTGACCAATTTCGATGGGACAATCGACCAATACGTCATAATCGGGCGCTTGAAAGACCCATTTCTCACCAGGAACGGGATCGAGGCCCGTAGAGATCGTATCCCAACCCGGCGACGGATGAATCCGCAGGCGGACGGGGCGATCCACGTACCCGTCCACGTACATGAACAGACTGGGACCATTGATGTAGGCGTGCGATTCATCCAGATAGCTCTCGCGCATGTTCTCATCGAATGCATAAACCCGATAGCGGGCGATGACCCGCTCGGCACCACGACTCTCCACGCGCCAGGTCGTTTTGTTCGTCTTCCGCACCGGAAGTCTCACCCCTTGATCATCCGTTGCCGAAAAGGTGGTCACATGACGGGCATAATCGCGGACGAGATATGAGCCGGGCGTCCAGACGGGCAGGACGAAATCCATGGTCTGCCGATGGAGACCGGTCACGGTGATCGTGATATCGAAATAGTGCGTCTGGGGCTCCGCCATTCGGACGTCATATTCGATGTCCGGCGCTGGCGCCGATGCCATGCCCACACATTCTCCCCCGATGAGGGCGAGGGCGACAAAGATCAACAAGGTCCACGGTCGATTCCTCCGTTGTTTCATACGCCTCCCCGAATGGGTGATATCTTCTCATTCCTGACCGACGACTGAATTCCAGCGGTGTCGACGGCCGGGAACGGTTGACCACTACTTTTACACCGCCGGGGGATCGGCTGGCAATAGCGCGCGGCGGGATTGTTGAACACGACGATGCATGGGTAACGAACGAGAGTCGTCGAGGGAGCTCCTCATCGTTGACGCTTCACACCCGGGATGACGGACCGTTCAACAGGAGTTCCATCCCTTTCAGAGGTTCCTTCAGTGTGCTACACTTTCGCCCTGATTGGGAGTCTTTCATGATGGAATCGCATCGACACAATCCGGCTGCCGTTCACAGCTTCCCTATCGAGGAAGCGGAACATTCAGTCGCACCCTGGTTTTCGATCGCCTACCACGAGCAACTGGAGCGTAAAGAGCAACGTCTGCGAGAGGTTCTCGATCCCTCACTGGCTCCGCTCATTCAGCCGATATTGCCCAGCCCTCGCATTGTCGGACATCGGAACAAGATGGAATTCTCCTTCGGTTATGATGATGATGAGCGGCCTGCCCTCGGTTTTCACCAACGAGGGAAGTTCTGGCGGGTGAAGGATCTGAATCGCAGCATGTTTTTGTCCGATGCGGCCAATGAGGTCTACGCCACTTTGAAACAATGGGCGTTTCAGACGGGCCTGCCATTTTACCGACAGGTAGATAATCGCGGATTCTTTCGCTATTTAGTCATTCGCGAGGGAAAATATACCGGAGAAGTCCTCGCCAATCTGGTGGTGAATCCTTCGGGTTATGAGAACCAAATTGAGGCCCTCACGTCTGAGCTCATTGGACTCGCTCAGCGAGTCCCCTCGCTTGCTTCGTTATGGCTCAGCTTTCGGCGTTCGGTTGGCGATGCAGCCACCGGTGAAGAGAGTCGCTGCCTGGCCGGTTCGCCAGTGATTCACGAGAAACTGCTGGGCCTCACGTTCCTCATCTCTCCGTCTTCCTTCTTTCAGGTCAACACATTTGGTGCGGAAGTGCTCTATGAGAAGCTCCGCCAATTGGTGAGTGAACTTGCACCGCGTCATCGACTGGTTGATCTCTATTGTGGGAGTGGCGGCATAGCTTTGATCCTCAGCTCCCTGTTTGATGAAATCATCGGCATCGATTCCGATGCTGAATCCATCGGTCTGGCCCGGGAGAATGCCAGGCTCAACGGCATCGACAACACTCACTTCATCTGCTCCCGCGCCAAGCATATCCACCAGGTTCTCTCTCCTCCGATTGACGTCCTGGTCGTAGATCCTCCCCGCGCGGGGCTCACCCCGAAAGCCGCCAGGAACGTCCTACGCATAGCTCCCCGACATCTGATTTACATCTCCTGCAATCCCCACAGCTTTCGGGAGAACATACGTCTATTGCGGCGTCGATTTCAGGTGAAGCACATCATTCCCGTTGATCTCTTTCCCCACACGCCGCACATCGAATTGATGGCCAGATTCGACCTGATCACGGGTTGACGTTGGAGAGCAATGAACGCCCATGCGCCCACAGCCCAGCACGATCGGTCGCTTGTTCGCCGATCAGAGGTCGCCTTCAAAGCGTCACCCAGTGTGAGGCCGAGTCGAAGACAACGATAAGGAGGATACCGTGCTGTTCAAGGTTGGAGAAAAAGTGATCTATCCGGGGCGAGGTATTTGTGAAATCAAGCGCATTTCGACTCAGGAGGTTGACGGTCAGGATGTCGAGTTTTATCACCTCACATTCCTTCGCGACGAAGCCACGGTCATGGTGCCCGTCGACAAGGCCGATGCCATTGGCATTCGGCGCTTGCTCGACAAGGCGGAGGTTCCCAAGGTATACGCTTTCTTACGGCAGAACATCCATACCCCCAGTTCCGACTACAAGGTTCGCTATCAACAGAACGTCGATCGACTGGCTTCGGGAACCATCTTCGACATTGCCGATGTCGTCAAGACGCTGGTCTATCTGAGTCGCATCAAGAAGCTGTCCGAACGAGAGACGAACATGTTGGAGCGAGCATACACCTTGCTCATCAACGAAATCGCCCAGGTTTCGGGGGCTGACAGAGACGAAGTCCAGTCCAAAGTGGATCGAGCATTAGAGCAGTTTGATATCGAGGAGTGAGTTCCCCAGCCCCATCACCATGATGCCGACCTGACATCCTGCCGGCCGGTGGATTGATTCTGCATCTCGCCCGGCGACTTTCTCCTCATCGCCGGTCGGGCAGCCGCGCCAGCGTGAACCAATATCCCGATCACATTGACCCCCTCCCCGACCGAGCGTACAATGTGTCCGGCCCGGTAGATTCTAATTCAACCAAGGAGGAGCGTTATGAGAAGGATCACTCTATCCTTCATCATCAGCATGGCCGCCGTGCTTTTTGCTCACAGCGTGGGTCAGGCTCAAACCCACCTGACGGCAGCATTGAACACGGCGCAAGCTGTACCCACCCCCGACGTTTCGACGCGGCCCACCGGCACGGGAACGTTTACCTTGCTGCCCACCTCTTTTCTCGCCTTCAAGTTGCGATTCAACATCACCGTGACCAACTTGAGTGGCCCCATCATTGCCGCCCATTTTCACCGCGCCCCCGCCGGCGAAATCGGACCGGTCGTTCGCACAATCACGGAGGAATTCGACGGCCACACGGCGTCGGGAATCTGGAGCATTGCCGATGATGAACCGCTCACGCCCGAGTTGGTGAGGGCACTGCTCAACGGCGAGATCTACGTCAACATTCACACCGCCGCCAATCCGGCGGGCGAAATCCGCGGCCAGATTTATCCAACGGCAGGATTCAAGGCTGTTTTGGACACACAGCAGGCCGTCCCGGCGCCTACCGTTTCAACGACTCCTTCGGGCACCGGCTCGTTCGTGCTTCGGGGCACTCGACGAGGCGTGGAACTGAGTTTCGACATCACCGTTGACGATTTGAGCAGTCCCATTATCGCCGCTCACTTCCACCACGCCCCACGTGGTCAAACGGGGCCGGTCGTCCGTACCATTACCGCAGCGTTCAACGGGAACACGGCCTCAGGAGTGTGGCGCAGTACGGACGATGAACC
>RFHM01000208.1 GCA_003696865.1 Acidobacteriota bacterium
GAGTACGTCTGTCAATTACAAGGGGGCGATCATCAACGAGCGCGATTGAACATCGTGGAGCGGCAGCGTCCTCCCGTGGAGTCGCCGCTGGCCATCACTCTGGCGCAGGGTCTGGCCAAAGGGGAGAAGTTCGAACTCGTCGTTCAAAAAGCGACCGAGTTGGGCGTGCATCGCATCATTCCCCTCATCACTGCCCATACGCTGAGCGCCGGAATTCGAGAGGTCAGTGAACATCGATTGCGCCGGTGGCGGCGCATCGCTCTGGAAGCAACGAAACAGTGTGGCCGCACCCGGCTCCCGGAGATCCTCGCTCCTCTCCGCTGGGAAGCATTCTTGAGAGCGTTCCCTCAACCGGCGCTCCTTTTTGCCGAACGCGCCGGTCGATCGCTGGCCGACGTGGCTCGCGCCTGGTCCGAGGGCGTCGATACGCTCTGCCTTCTCATCGGGCCGGAAGGGGGATGGCAGGAGTCCGAGGTGGCCGCGGCACAAACGGCCGGAGCCATCGTGGTGACGTTGGGGCAGCGGATCTTGCGGACGGAGACGGCGGCTCTGGTCGCCATCAGCGTCGTCCAGCATCTCTGGGGCGATTTGCGATGAGGAGACTTCCAGTCGCGACCTGGCGGATCGATGTAGGTCCTTCTCTCTCCGCGGCACTTTTTCTGAATGGGACATCCATGGCGTGAACGTATTCCCGCTTGACTTGCATCGTCGAACGTCATAATCTTCTGCCCCGTCGAGAAAGGGAATGTGAGCATAGGAAAGGAGGCCTATGAACGCTTGGACGCCTGCACGATCAACGATTGTCTGTACTCTGCTTGCGCTCCTGCTCGTCGTTCCGCTGGTCGGTTCGGCGCAACAGGGGGAGAAACCCGAAGAGAAGAAAGAAGAAGGGTTGCCGCTGAAGCCCACCGGAAAGGTCACCTTCACCACCGATGAAGGAACCTGGATGTCACTCGATGTGTCGCCCGATGGCCGGACGATCATCTTCGATCTCCTCGGCGATATCTACACATTGCCCATCACCGGCGGCCAGGCGACGCGCATCATTGGTGACTTCTCGTTCGAGAGTCAACCGCGCTTCTCCCCCGACGGCCAGAAAATCGTCTTCTTGAGCGACCGGAGTGGCGCAGAGAACGTGTGGATCGCCGATGCCGATGGATCTCATCCGCGGCCACTGACCAGGGGTCGCAATCAAATGTTTCTCTCGCCGACGTGGACGCCCGACGGGCAATACGTCATCGTCTCCAGGGCGAAGCAGCGCATCGGCACCTATTCGCTGTGGATGTATCACATCGACGGAGGCACGGGCGTGCGCCTCGGCCCGCCGGAGCCCCCTCAACGCGAACCCGATTCCGACCGGCCGCCGCGACCGCGACCCAATCAAATGGGTGCCGTCGTCTCGCCCGACGGTCGATTCATCTACTATGCTCAGCGCATGGGAGCCTTCAACTACAATGCGCGATTTCCCCTCTGGCAGATCAGGCGATTCGATCGCGAGACGGGCGAGACGTCGACGCTGACCAACGCTCAGGGCAGCGCCATGCGCCCCGTCCTTTCGCCGGATGGGCGATATCTGGTTTATGCCACGCGATTCGAGACGGGAACGGGATTGCGCGTGCGCGATCTGGAGACGGGCCAGGAGCGCTGGCTCATCTATCCGGTCACGCGCGATGATCAGGAATCGCGCGCCACGCGCGATACCATGCCGGGCTATGCGTTCATGCCCGATGGTCGGTCGCTCATCGTGCCCATCGATGGGCGGATTCATCGTGTGGATTTCCAAACGGGTGCGGATGTGGTCATTCCATTCACCGCCGAGGTAGAGGCCGAAATCGGTCCACGGGTCTACTTCCAGAGTCGCGTCGATGACGGCCCGACGGTGCGCGCGCGGCTCATTCGTTGGCCTCGACTCTCGCCCGATGGCCGGAAGCTCGTCTTCACGGCTTTCAATAAGCTCTGGATCATGGAGTGGCCATCGGGGAAGCCGCGACGCCTGACTCGGGCTTCGGTGGGCGAGTTCATGCCCACCTGGTCGCCCGATGGCCGCTACATCGCCTATGTGACGTGGTCGACCGAGGGCGGACACATCTATCGTATCCTCGCCGATGGCAGCGCGCCGCCCGAGCAGCTCACGCGCCGGGCGGCCTACTATTCGGAACCGGTCTATTCGCCCGATGGCCGGAAGATCATTTTCATCTCCGGTCGCACGGATGATCATCTCTATGCGGTGTGGCGGGAGTGGATCTGTGATCCCCGCTGCCCACTGGACGTCTTGAGAGAGCCGACCGAGGTGACCGGCCTTCGTTCCCGCGCCGATCTGGATCTCCGCTGGATTCCCGCCGAGGGTGGTCCATCGACGTTCATCGGACCGACCAAGGGCGGCCGACATCCGCACTTCGCTCATGATCCCCAGCGCATTTATCTGACGGCGCGGGGCCGGCTCGTCTCGTTGCGCATCGATGGCCTCGATCGTCGAACGCATCTGGAGATCAAAGGCGAGGCGCCGGGTCGCCGCATCCCTCGCGCCGAGATGATCGCGCTCTCGCCCGATGGCCGGCGCGCCTTGGTGAGTTTGCAGAACAAACTCTATCTCATCGCCGTCCCCAAAGTGGGGAAAGAAGTCGTCACGATCAAGATCACTCCCAAAGGGAAGACGCCCTTGCCGGTGAAGAGAATCTCCGCCGAAGGAGGCGATGCTCTGGCCTGGACGCCCGATGGCCAATCGGTGACCTGGGTCCTGGGCGCGCGATTCTATCGCCAAAGCCTCTCGGCCGATGAACCGGAAGTGACCGAAATCGTTGTCGAGGTCCCCCGACCGAAGCCCGAAGGGACGCTGGTGTTACGCGGCGCGCGGCTCATCACCATGCGAGGCGATGAAGTCATCGAACGCGGCGATATCGTGATCACCGGGAATCGCATCACGGCCATCGGTCCGCGAGGGAAGGTGCCGATTCCCTCCGGCGCCACAATTATCGATGTGAGGGGGAAAACGATCATCCCCGGCTTCGTCGATGTCCATTCTCACATGTGGCCCCCGCGGGGTGTACATCAGACGCAGGTCTGGCAATATCTGGCCAATCTCGCGTATGGTGTGACAACGACGCGCGATCCGCAAAGTGGCACCAATGACGTTTTCGCTTATGCCGATCTGGTGGAGGCCGGTGAGATTCTCGGACCGCGCATCTACTCGACCGGACCGGGCGTGTTCTGGACGTCTGGATTGGACAGTAAAGAGGCCGTGTTCCATTTCCTCAAACGGTACAAAGAGGCCTATCACACCAATACCATCAAGCAGTACGTCTCCGGCGATCGCATCGTGCGCCAGTGGGTGATCATGGCCTGCAAGGCATACGGTCTCACGCCGACGACCGAAGGCGCACTCGACATGAAGCTCGATTTGACGCAGATGGCCGATGGATACTCCGGCCACGAACACAGTCTCCCCCTTCAACCACTCTACAAGGATGTGATCGAATTTGTGGCGCGAACGAAGACGTTCTACACGCCGACGACGCTGGTGGCCTACGGCGCGCCCTGGACGGAAAATTATTATTATGAGACGTCCGATGTGCACGGGAACGAGAAATTGCGCCGGTTCATCCCTCACATGTTGCTCGATGCTATGACGCGCCGTCGCGGTCAATGGTTCATGACCGAAGAATACGGGTATCGGGGCATCGCTCGGGCTTGCGCCGCCATCGTGCGCGCCGGTGGTCGCGTCTGCGTCGGCAGTCACGGCCAGCTTCAGGGACTCGGGTATCACTGGGAACTGTGGGCCATTCAGTCCGGCGGCCTGACCAATCACGAAGCGTTGCGCGTGGCGACGCTGTTCGGTGCCGAAGCCATCGGTTTACAACAAGACCTCGGCTCGCTGGAAGTGGGGAAACTGGCCGATCTCATCGTCCTCGATGAGAATCCACTGGACGATATTCACAACACGATCACTATTCGCTATGTGATGAAGAACGGCGAACTCTTCGATGGAGATACGCTCGACGAGATCTGGCCGGTGGAGAAGAAGCTGGAGAAACAATTCTGGTGGGATGATGATCCACCCGTCCGGCGCGAGACGCAGCGATGACGTCGATGCGCCGTCGGGCGAGAAGGCGTTGTCGTGACGGTTCGCACTCGGAGGTCTCGGGTGTGGTTCGGACATCCGGGACGAGCCGTTCCTCGTCTTGTGGAATCTATGGCGCGAAAGACGCATCGAACAGCGGTGGTCATCATCCCTCCCCGGACCCTGTGGCCACCCATTCAAGCCATTCGGCAGAAGTACGATCGTCAACTGAGGCGTTGGATGCCTCATATCAACCTCCTCTATCCCTTTCGGCCACCGGAGGAATTTCCGGCATTGGCCGAACGATTGGCAGGAGCGTGTCGGTCGATCGAACCTTTTCAAGTCCAACTGACCGAATTCCGCTTCTTTCATCATGGTCGGGAACGGTATACGCTATGGTTGGCGCCGGAGCCGAAGTCATCTCTCGTGCGGTTGCAGGCGGCTCTATCGGCCGTGGTGCCCGATTGTGATGATGTGAGCCGATTCCAGGGTGGATTCACGCCTCACTTGAGCGTCGGTCAGGTTCGCGGCCGGACGAAGATGAAGAAGCTGATAGCCGAGCTCCAGGCTGGCTGGCGGCCTCTCGGATTCGTGGTGCGAGAAATCTCTTTGATCTGGCGCCGAGAGCCTCCCGACGATGTCTTTCGCGTCGCGCGCGCGATCAGGTTGGGAGGCTGACTTCTCGATGGGGGGCGATGAGAACGATGCAAAAAGTCCGGGAGCCGCAGATCCCGTTTTCCTCGTCATAATGATGGCCTATCCATGCTGTTGAAGGCTGCTCGCCTGCGTCATGTCACAACCAGGGGAAAAGGCGTCGCCACCACGGTACGGATCGTCGCGTTGGTGGTTGGTGCCGATGAGCGAGGATGCTCCGATAATGCTCGACACAACGCGAACACGCTCCATCCGATTCTATCCACTCCGGGTGCTCCTGACCGATGGCGTCGATGATATGATTCTCCAGCGCCTCGTGCAATTCCCGATCGGAAATGGTGCGTCCACAGATGGTGCAGCACTGCAGCATGTTTTCGCCGTTCTCCTTCGAGCGTCGGGCTCGCTCTCCGGCGCTCTCGTTGGCCGAAGCTTCATCGTTCATCGAGCAGTTGCCGGACGATTCGTTCCATGGCTTCCCGGCTCATGAGGCCCACGTGCTGTTGACGAATAGAACCCCGTCGATCGAGGAAGAATGTCGTGGGCAGCGCCGCGATTCCACCGAATTGGGCCATGATGGCTTCATCGCCGTGAACCACCGTATAATTGAGCGGCGTCTGTTTCATGAACGCTCGGATCTCATCCACCGTATCGTCCAGCGAAATGGCGATAATTTCCAATCCTCGTTCGCCGTACCGAGCCTGAAGCTCGTTGAGGGTAGGGATCTCCAGACGACAAGGTGGGCACCAGGTCGCCCAGAAGTCGACGATGACGACTTTCCCTTTGAGGGAAGCGAGACTGAGCGTTCGGCCATTGAGGTCCTTGACGCGAAATTCGGGCGCCGGGGTCGAGTGGTGGGGAGGTTGGGAGGCGTCTTCCTTCGATGGCGCGGGCGAACCTGGGGATTGGCCCTGATGGTGAGAATGGAACGCCCCGAATCCCTCCGAACGGGCGAGCAGCCCCAGAGCCACGACACTCAAGGTCATGGTCAGAGCGAAAAGGTGTTTCAGCCTTGGTCGCATGATCATCGTTCCTCGTTCAGCAGTGATGGCGCGAGAACCGGTCAACGCGTCCGTCTCATCAGTGAGCGGTTCCGATATCCGCGAATGATTTCTCAACATCACATCGTCCTGAGATGCCGAAGCTCGAGCGGTCGTTGTATCTCCCTTCTCCGGCGAGAAGAGTTCCATGGTTTGAGTGCCTGGTTATCTCTTCTTCTCACGGTTAAAATGATAAAAAGGAAGTCCGGCGGGGCACCTCAACTCCCACCCCCGGAACAGAGAGAAGCGCCCGCCGGACTCCGAGAGGCTCATTGTCGGTTGCTGACCTTGCGTCGAGCAACAATGAGCCTGCTTGAAAGGAGGGGTGATATGAATGGACGTTGACGGGTTATGAGGGCTGTCGTCAGGTGACTTCCAGAGATGCCGTGCATTCTCACAGTCGACGCCTCCTTTTCTGGGATGAGACTTTGACCGGAGTCCGGTAGATCTCAGTGTCCGGCCTGAAGGCCAACCAGGCGAAGGCGAAATAGTCCCCGTGAACGACCGGCTCTAACCGTTCGCCCTTGAGAGATCCCTCCACGCAGCGGCCCAATATGTTCCAACGACTGGACGTCTCGCGATCCACAAACCATCCGCGCTGATAGTCGAACGTCAAGTGGCGCTCGCCCAGGCGTGGAATGAATACCCCCGTGGCTCCCACATCCCGGGACGCCACGATGCGCTCGCGGTCTAACGCCGAGAGCGTTCCCGGTGCGTGGAAAATGACGATCTCCTGATCGCCGATGCGGTCGTGAATGACGTGGCGCTTGGAGGTGATCGCATAAGGATACGCCTTGTGTTTCCCGTTCAGGCTCACCACGACGACGCGCTCCATGGGACGGAGCCGGTCATCCTTCGGGCCATCGTAGAGGAATGGGCGAGAAGTGATCCGGTCATAGCCAACGTAAGGATTCTGCCCATAGCGACGATGATACCCCGTATTGCGCGAGAGGACTTTCCCTTCGGGATGGGCCGCCACGAAGTCCTTAAACGAGACGATTTGACTGGGAAGTTGTTTCAGTCGCTTTCCGGTGAGATCGCCGACGATCGCTTCGCCAATGGCCTGTTGCCACCAGGATTCGGTCTGCCGGTCATACATGATCATATCGCTGTAGCGGAGCAGACCGCTCACTCCGAAATCGTAAACCCGGCCTTCCAATCGTCGATCGAACGCGATGGCGCTGTGGCATAAGGGACAGAAGGTCACGGCGACCGGGACCCCACCGATGACGTCGTTCACGAGTTCATGCCAGATGAGGATCTGGAGGGGATAGGCTTTCGCCTCCCCGTTGATCTCAACGGCGATGACCGGCTCCCGACCATCGAGCCAGCGTCGCGCTTTGTTCGGTGAAACGAACGTGGGGTGATCAATAGCCGGAATCCCGTCCTTGGGCGGACCGCCGCTCTTGATCTCGGCGAGATCGACCGAGTGAATCCGAAGATTCGTTTTCCAGCCGCGCAATCTGTGCTGTGCCGAGGCGCCACCGATCAATCCTGTGGTGAGCAAAGCCCCCAACACGATGAGCGTCGATCCGACTGTACCCCATCCTTTCATGGCAGTGGGCATCCTACTCTCTCCTTGGAGATGTCTCAGTAATTCGTCTCACAAAACAGAAATTTTATCCTCGCCGGGTTCGGCATCCACAAAAGGAACGCTCATCTTGCTCTGAGCCCGAGGGAGGCAGTATGCTCAACAGGCACAGTCAAACGCTGATTGGGAGGATAGGATTCATGAAGCGAGTACAGGCGATAAGGAAGGTCGGTGTGTGGATCTCGGCCGGATGGCTCTTGCTGACCATCGGGTTGCTTTCATCGTCAGGAGTGCAAGGTATGATCGAATTACAGCCCGTCGCGAGCGGACTCGATCGGCCCGTTTACCTCACTCACGCTGGCGACGGGAGTGGACGACTGTTCATCGTCGAGCAGAGGGGGCGCATTCGCCTTCTCAAGGACGGCCAATTGTTGCAGAGGCCCTTCCTGGACATCCGGTCACAGGTCAGTTGCTGCGGCGAACGCGGATTGCTGAGCGTCGCTTTCCATCCTCGGTTCCAGGAGAATGGCTTCTTTTACGTCGATTATACGGACCGACGAGGTGATACGGTGATCGCCCGTTACCGGGTCTCCGATAATCCGGATGTGGCCACCACGCAAGGCGCTCGCACGTTGCTGACCATCTCTCAACCTTTTCCTAACCACAACGGGGGACAGCTTCAGTTCGGGCCCGATGGATTCCTTTACGTGGGAACCGGCGATGGCGGAGCGGCCGGAGACCCGCGAAATAATGCTCAGAATCTGCAGAGTTTGTTGGGGAAGATCCTTCGCCTGGATGTGGATGCCGGGCAGCGCTTCGGCATCCCACCCGATAACCCGTTCGTCGGGCAACCGGGCGTTCGCCAGGAAATTTGGGCCTATGGGTTGCGCAATCCTTGGCGGTTCAGTTTCGATCGCCAGACCGGCGACCTCTATATCGCTGATGTCGGTCAGAATCGGTGGGAAGAGGTCGACTACCAGCCCGCCGACAGCCCGGGAGGAGAGAACTACGGCTGGCGAATCATGGAAGGGTTCCATTGCTTCAATCCTCCGAGCGACTGCGATCAATCGGGTCTCACGCTGCCCATTCATGAATATGGCCATGGAGAGGGATGCTCGGTCACCGGCGGCTATGTCTATCGGGGACACGAGATTCCGGAACTCGTCGGCGTGTACCTGTTTGGCGATTTCTGTTCGGGCACCATTTGGGGATTACAGCAAGTGGAACCGGGCGTGTGGGAGCGCATGGTTCTGCTCCACACCGAATTGCAGATCAGTTCTTTTGGCGAGGATGAGAGCGGTGAACTCTATGTCCTCGATCTGAGAGGCACGGTCTATCGCATCGTTCCCCTGGGGGGATCTTGAAAGGGTCGATGCGCCCCCATGTACCTGCCGGAAGAGCGCCCAGAGAGGATGACGGTTTCATGGAGTGATGCGGCCAACGGATGGACGATGATCGATGAAATCGCCATCCCGGATGTCCATCCGTTGGCCACGGTTGGCGCGTCCATGGGGATGAGATTCAGCCGCGAAGTTTCCTGGTCACTTCGGCGACGCGGCGACCGAGGGCGCGGGCAATCTCCAGGTCTTCCGGAGTGGGTTGTCGCTCACCCTGCGCGCCGGCAATGGTCGACGCTCCGTAGGGAGTCCCACCGCGAGCGTCGGTGTGAATCATGCCCGGCGTCGAGTAGGGGACGCCGACGATGATCATTCCCAGATGAAGCAGAGGAACCATCATCGTCAGGAGTGTCGTCTCCTGTCCCCCATGAGTGGAAGCCGTCGTGGTGAAGACGCCCGCCGGTTTCCCCTCCATCTCTCCCTTGAGCCAGAGTTCGGCCGTGGAATCGATGAGTTGCTTCATCTGCGCCGACATATTGCCGTAGCGCGTCGGCGTGCCGAAGATCACGCCATCAGCCCGTCGGAGGTCATCCAGGGTGCACACGGGAATGTCTTTCTGTTGCTCCCGAACCTGCCGGGCGAATTCGTTCCCCTCGATGATCTTCTCGACGGCGTCGAATTCCTGGACGCGTCTGAGAACGGCCTCTACACCCTCGACGGACTGCGCTCCCTCTTGGACGGCGCGCGCCATTTGGAGAGTGTGCCCATACATGGAATAATAGACGATCAACACGTTCACGCTCATAGGCTATCCTCCTCGGTGAAATCACTACCTGTATCCCTCGTCACCTCAGGTACCCCCGGTCTCTCCTCTCCGGGCATCGAGGCTCAGAGAACCGGGTCCCAGGCTGAATACCAGAAACAGGCCTCCCATGATGGAGAGGTTTTTCATGAAGTTGATCATTTGGAGTTGGCGCATCTGGGGATCGCCATACGTCCAGAAATCGTGAAAGATGAGCGTCGTGGGAATCAAGAACACGATCAATGCCAGCGCTCCCCATCGAGCTTTGAATCCCAGCAGAAGCGATAGGCCGCCGAGGACTTCGAAGAGAATGGCCATGATGAGGAAAAAGGGTATGGCCACCATTCCCTCCGACCGCATGTAGGCGGCCGTGCCACTCCAATCGAAGAGCTTCCCAATGCCGCTCATGATGAAAATCAAGCTGAGCAGGAAGCGACCTATCGCCGAGGCATAATGTCTCGCCGTTTCCATCGCTCATTCCCCCCGTGTTGAGATGTTGCATTTCCCTTGCCAGTCCATCGGATGGCAGGATCGAGATCATGGCTCGCTCATTTCCGTTGTCTCAATCCCAACTTCTGACAGAGCCGGCCCAGTGTCTCCTGTTCCCGCGGCGTGAGGGCGCGCATCTCCTGGACAATGGCCGTTACGTGGCCGGGGAAAATATCTCGGATGAGTCGGCGTCCTCCAGGCGTGAGATACACCCTCACCAATCGACGATCGGTGCGTTCACGCCGTCGCCGCACGAACCCTCGCTTTTCCAGATTATCGATCACCAGGGTGATGTTGCCGCTACTTTTCAGCAGCTTTTTCGCCAGTTCGTGCTGACAGAGCGGGCCCAAGTGGTAGAGCGCTTCGAGAACGCCGAACTGGCTGAGCGTGAGTCCATAGCTGGCAATACGCGGATTCAGCCGAGCGGTGACCGATTCGGCGGCGCGCATGAGCTTGATGTAGGTGTTGAGCGCCCTCACTTCTTCGTCCGTTCCCTTGTAGTGAGTGCCCATCGTTTAAAGTCAAACCATTTGATGTCGAACGATTGAAGCACAAGTATGCCACCTTTTTTCTCCTTGTCAAGGGGGTGGAGGAAATGGCGCTTCAATTCTCGAACGCCCCCGATAGGAATTCACGAACGGGTTCGCCGCTATGGTCTGACGGGCGGGTTCGAGGCGAGCGTTTTCGCCGAAAGATCCTAATGGGGCTGAATCTTACTCCCTCGCCCCGCTTCGATCTGGCGTCGCAGATCGGCGATCACGGGAGCGCCGGGAGCGAGTTGTTCGAGCTTGGCCACCATGAGCGAGGCCTCATCCCAATTCTTCTGCTCGATGAGCGTGAGGGCAAAACTGTAGGTGGCGCGGGCCAGCAATTCGCTTCTGGGAGCGGCCTGCTCCAGTTTGGCCATCGTCTGGCGAGCTTCGTCCAGATCCCCGCGTTCGAGGAGAGCGATCGTCAGGTTGGCCAATGTCGGAGCATGTTGCGGTTGAATCTGCAACGAGCGGCGATACTCGGCGATCGCTCGATCGAGATCCTGGGGCCGGCGATAGTAGTATGTCAAACCATAATCGGTTCGCACGTTGACGTCGTTGGGGTTCTTCTGGAGGGCGCGTTCGTACCATTTTGCCGCCTCCAGAAAATGCTGCGTGGAGTGATCGAATTGTTGTCGCTGGAATTCATTGAGGCCGATGTCGAAATGAACATTCCCCAGTTGGACGATCGCCTCGTAATCATCCGGTTGCAACCGGTGGGCGCGTTCATAGAACGTTGCCGCCTCATCCAATCGATCGGCTTGATAGAGGAGTCGAGCGGCCATCATCTGGGCCTGGAAGTCATTGGGCTGGCTTTCTGCCGCTTTCGTGGCGGCGGCGATCTGTTCTGGGCTGATGGATGAAATCGGTGGGTGGTTCGGCGGTAATTCTCCGCTCGATGATGTCGGCGGGCGACTCGGAGTTCCCGTTCGGTTGTAGTAATCGGCATAGAAGTATCCGCTGAACAGGCCGAGCAGCAATCCGATCGCGCCCAGATAGAGGCTTTGTTTCCTCATCTTCATAACTCTGCTCGATCATTATAGCATGGGAGCGGCATCCGAGCACGCCTCCGATGAGCGAAGATCATGAGGCCGCGGGCTGCGCATCGACCTCACGTCATGAGGGAGAGAATCTCGGGGAGCCGTTGGGTGAAGGCCGATTTGGTCAACACCTGATCGCATCCGGCTTCTCGCGCTCGTCGGTGAAGATCGACCTGAACGTGCGACAGGTAGCCGATGAGCTGGATATCGGCCAGATCGCCGTCGGCTTTGAGTTGGCGAATGGTTTCCAGCGGCCGATAGCGGGCATCGTTCAGGTCGAAGATGATGAGGTGCGGCTTCTCCGTGCGCGCCCACTCCAGGAGTTGATCGGCGCTCGTCGCGAACGCCGGCGAGAGGCCGAGGCGCTCGGCCGTTCCCCGAATACGCGCGGCGAAGAACATATCACGAACGGCGATGATGATCTTCCGAGCCATGGTGACCTCCACGAAGCTCATTGAGTATAGTCGCTTTCGCGGCCGAAGAGAAGCCTTGATCGATGAGGTCATGCGCC
>RFHM01000209.1 GCA_003696865.1 Acidobacteriota bacterium
CGATGAATCTCTGCCATCCGTTCCTTCACATCGGTGATATCGCGCGCCCCCGTGTACATGTAAGGCGTTCCGGCGATGATGATCCGTCGATTATGAAACTCGACGTCGATCTTTCGACCATCTTTTCGTCGGATTCTGGCTTCGCTGACGATATCCTCGCCGGCCATGATGCGCTGATGAAACTGCCGATATGCGGTGAGATCTTCGGGATCGTGGAGATCGGGAATGCGCATGGAGAGTAACTCCTCTTTGGCGTATCCGGTCAACTCGCAGGCGGCGCGATTGACGGCGATGAATCGAGCCTGAGCATCGCTGATGAATATGGCTTGGAGCGATCCCTCGAAGATCGTCTCGTACCATTGGAGGGCTTGCTGCAATTCTTCTTTCGTCCGCGTCCGCTCGGTCAGGGTGCCGAGGACCAATCGAACCGAGCCTCGCATCTGCAAGGACGGGTTGAACGTCACCGGAATGATACGCCCGTCTTTGGCCGTCAAGGCGATGTCCCGCAAATCGGCGAACCGCGTCGCTCTCAACTCCTGGAGCACTGCCTCGGCCGCCGCTCGCGTGGGCGTCGCCACGAGCTGGAGAAAGGTCTTCCCGGTGAGCTCGGCCTTCTCATAGCCCAATACTCGTTCGGCCACCGGATTGGCGTCGAGGATGGTTCCGCTGTCGAGATCGAAGAGGAGCACGAGATCGGTCGTCTGGCTCATGTACGATTGAACGTGCTCACCGGCTCGCTTCACGAAGCGCTCGAATTGATCGATGAGCTTCACATCGAAATCCAACAGGCACTGATCGATGACGCGGGAGACGGCCTCTTTCCAGGCGGTCGTATCGCCTTCGGGATGCTCCTCGATCAGGGCAACGATGGAGCGCTTCAAGCCGAGAAGCAAACAAATGACGTCTCCCGCCCGACCGGAAGCGAACGTCTCCCGCGCCAGTTCGCTCAAGGCGACATCTTCCTCTTCCACAGGGGCTCCCCATCGGGCGCGCACGATCTCCCACACCCTGGTCGCCAACGGCCGGAGCGTCTCGGGCGACCGCGCTTCGGCGAGGGCAACCGAATTCAACGTCGCCGCTGCGCGATCGACCACATCGGCGAGCAGACGCTCCTTATGAGGCTCGATAAATTCGCTCAACGATCCATTCATAGACTCCCCTCTCCTCTCGGTCATTATGGATGTCGATGAGGCCTCGATTCTTTCGATTCAACCCGATCGGCTTTCACCGACCGCAAGGCTCACTCACCGGCCTACCCGCTCCCCATGATGCCCGAGCCTCGGCGACGTGCTGCTTGAGCCATTGCCGGCCGATGATGATGAATCTCCCATTATGCATCCCTTTCCAGGAGAATCGCCCATCAATGCGATGTCCACCGCGAATGGAAGAAGAAACACAGGCTGCCGGCTCGCGTCGCAGGTTCTCCATCGAAAATCCACCGCAGAGGCGCAAAGAACGCAAAGATCTTTCAACAGGCTCTTTTTATTCCCTCGGTGTGGTTTGGGCGCGCCATGACCGACTCCATCGAAAATCGCCGCCGAGGCGCAGAGAACGCCAAGATCCTCCAACGGGCTCTTTTCATTCTTTCGGTGCAGCACGGCGCGCGCCATGACGGACTCCCTCGAGGAATCGCTCCTGAACGGACATCCACGTCCGAATGAGGCGCCGCGCCAACTCGCCGTCACAATTATGACGCACGACAGCGAATCGTCCCTCGGCAAGTTGCTCTCTGTCAGAATGATGGTGAGGAAAACCTCTCGCACTCTCGGTTGTTATTCCCTCTTCCATCTAATGACCTTCCCAGGAAACATCACGCCATAGGCATGGCCCGGATGGGGAGCTTCGCTTCATGCACTCACGAGCAGTTCACTCGGGTGATTCACTCTCGGTGGTCGATGCGGTGACCCACTCCAGGTAGGATCTCGATCCGGCTTCGATGGGTAGAGCGATGATTTCGGGAACTTCGTAGCTGTGTAATTCCTTGACGGTCCGTTCCAATTCGGCGTAACACCGGGCTTCCGTTTTGACGATCAATAAGGCTTCGGTCTCACGGCACAATTCTCCTTTCCAACGATAAACGGATATGACCTGAGGGACGATATTGACGCAGGCCGCCAACCGGCGTTCCACGAGTTCTCGGGCGATCGTTTCGCCCTCGTCGATTCCATTGACTGTGATGAGAACGACTCGATAAGCGTCCATCGTCATGGCTCATTATACTCCTCCGGCATCAACTATACAAACTCATCGGGCGAGTGAGCAGGGCGACGGGATCGTCCACATTCAGCGCCTGTCGGACATAAAACGCTTCGCCGTGCTCGACATCGATCAACGCCCCGTAGTACCGCTGCCGCGCTTCCACGCGTCGGAGAAAGCTCTCGGTGCTGATGAGCGTCTCCGGCTCGGGGCTGTCCGGATTGTGAAGTTGCGAGGCATAGGATTGAATCACGGCCAGCTTCTCTTCGGCGAAGGCGCTGATATCGACGATGAAGCTGGGTGCGAGCTTGTGAGGGAGTAAAAAGTAAGCGACGACGTTGGGTCGATGCCGGCCCAATCCGGCTTGAGCATCGAATTTGATGAGTCCGGCCAGATGGGCGGCCTCGGTGACGATGCGGCTCGTGTGCGCATGGTCGGGATGCGGATCGTCCCAGTAATGAGTGAAGATCACTCGGGGACGATGACGGCGAATCGCCCGAACGACGGCGGTACGAGCGGCATCGCTCGGGAGAATGTGACCATCGGGAAGTTCCAGATTCTCGCGCACGATGACTTTCAATCGTCGGGCCGCTTCGGCCGCCTCTCGCGCTCGGATCTCGGGCGTCCCTCGGGTGCCCAATTCCCCTCGGGACATATCGACGATGCCCGTTCGATAGCCTTTGGCCGCCAGCTTCAACAGCGTGCCGCCCACGCAAAGTTCGACGTCATCGGGATGAGCGCCAATGGCTAAGACATCCAACGGGGCTTCGTTCATCGCTGACCTCCTGGCCATCAAGAATGATTCCATGATGTGATCGCGCGTCCATCGGCGACCGGCTGATCGGAAAAATTGATCCGGGTTTTCACGATATAAATCGGTTTATTTTGCGATTCGTGATACGTGCGCACCAGAATCTCGGCAATGAGCCCGAGCAGAAAGAGTTGAATCCCCAACACGAACATGATCATCGCCAGCATGGTCAACGGCGTCCGTATGAAGCTGGTGCCCAACACCAGCTTCTGATAGACGGCTCCCACGCTGGCCAAGAAGGCGACGCCAAAGGCCAACATCCCGGCCGTACCGAAGATGTAGAGTGGTTTGGTCATGTAACTCATCATGAACTTGATGGTGATCAAATCATAGATGACCTTGATCGTTCGCTTCAATCCGTACTTGGACTGGCCGGCATGGCGCCGATGATGCCGCACCGGGATTTCCGCCACGCGCCCCCCCATCCAGGATGCGTAGATGGGGATGAAACGGTGCATCTCGCCATACAGGCGCACCGTCTTGAGCACATCCCGGCGATAGGCTTTGAGCGTGCAGCCGTAATCGTGGAGCTTGACGCCGCTGATGAGCGAGATGAGTTTATTGGCTATCATTGAAGGCAGGCGACGGGTCAACCACTTATCTTTTCGCTGTTGACGCCAACCGCTCACCACGTCATATCCCTGCTCCAGTTTTTCGATCAATCGGGGGATATCGGCGGGATCATTCTGTAAATCGGCATCCAAGGAAACCAGCACGTCTCCACAGGCAGCATCGATGCCCGCCGCCATGGCCGCCGTCTGTCCATAGTTACGACTCAATTGCAGAACCTTCACGCGAGGATCTCGCTCGGCGAGTTGCCGCATGACGTGAAAACTTCCGTCGGTACTGCCATCGTCGATCAAGATGATTTCATAGCTCATGGCCAACCGCTCGAGCGCCTGACACAACTTCTCGTAAAGGGGTCGCAGATTCTCCTCTTCGTTGAAGACGGGAATGAAGACCGAGACGTATGGACGTTCCATAATGCTGGAGCCGTTATAGTACCACAGGCATCGGGCTCAATCAAAGAAGAGATGGACGGCGCCGGTCAGCTATGCGGGATCATCACCTTGCTCGCCCAAACAGAGATATTGCCGCGCTCCCCTCCGGGGTCATTGACGCTCCTCGCTTCGCAACTCCCACCTGACTCCTCCCCGCGGGCCGGCTGCGGCGCTTCCGGGATGAAGGGGAACTTCTCCGCTCAAGCCTAGGAGCTGGTCTCCAGGGATCGTGACGCGCTTCGCCATGAGATTCGGTGAGGCGAGGGCTCCCTCTGCGGTGATCCGTCCGAACACGCGCCCGCCAGTCAACGCATCAGCGACACCATATTGACGACGAGCGTGCTTCGTCCGTAAAATTCTCTTCTCCATGATGGATCACGTTGGCCATATCCGTTGAAGGAGGGGTGATGAAACCACGGCTTTTCTATCGCCCGGGCTGAACGTCCTGCGCCAAAACGAAAGAGTTACTTTCGTCATGGAATATCGATTACGAAGCCATCAACGTAGAGGCCGATGAGCGCGCGCGCGACGAGCTTCGACGACTCGGAGTCGCGCTGGCCCCCGCCGTGGTCATTGGCCATCGAGTCGTTCAAGGCTGGCAACCGGAGATGCTGGCCGATGTGCTGGGCATCTCCTATCACGATGCACCGCGACTCAGTCCAGAGACGCTGGTGGCGCGGTTGGACCGCATTCTCGTCGCTGCCCAACGGGCTATCACGCAGATCCCCGATGCCCAACTGGACGCCAAACCACCAGAGGGGGGTCGAACGGTTCGCCATCTGGCGCACCACCTCTTCCGTCTGGTCGCCGCATTTGTGGACAGCATCCGGGAGAACGCCTTCCCTGAAGACTGGTTGCTGGAAGAAGCGCCTCCACAGATGCACACCGCAGCGCAATTGGCCGAGTATGGCGCCGAGGTTCGCCGGCAACTGGCCGAGTGGGTGGACGCCGCTCCCGCCGACGCCTACGAGCGAACCGTGATGACCTACTATGGCGAGCAATCAGGTCATGCCCTGCTGGAGCGCACCACCTGGCACGCCGCTCAGCACCTGCGTCAACTCTATGCGCTGATGGAGAGGATGGGCATCCATCCCCAGCAGCCGCTCGACCCCGCCGACCTGGAAGGACTGCCTCTCCCCCGTTCGATCTGGTAGTCCGCGCGCCTCGCCTTGCCAGGGGAATGAACGCCTCCGGAAAGTGGTTCCCCGAGCCGGTTCATCACGCCCGGGCGGAGTTCGCGAGCGAGCTACGACGTTCCGGCCAGGTCAAGGAGCGACGAAGACGGCGGCGAAGAATCCATCCATACCATGGCGGTGGGGGAAAGTTTGAAGAAATCCTCGATCAGTCAACAGGGCGGCATCAAGGGCGGGCCGTCGGATGGTGAACGAAGGCACTTCGGCGAGGAACCGTTCCACCACAGCCTCATTCTCCTCCCATTCCAACGAACAGGTCGAATAGATGAGGAATCCTCCGGAGGCGACCAGTGGAGCGGCGGACTGCAGCAAGCGCAGTTGCACATCGGCCAGCGCCCGAAGATCGTCCGGCCGTAATCGCCATTTGATTTCCGGATGTCGCCGCAACGTCCCCGTGCCCGAGCAGGGAGCATCCACCAGCACGCGATCGAATCGCACTTCGGGAAGGAAAGGCAACGCCCGGGTGCCATCTAACGCCACCGGGTACACGATGGTGGCGCCCAATCGTTGACACGTCCGCTCCAGCAGTCGCAACCGATGCAAGTGAACGTCACCGGCCACGATGCGTCCGCGATTGTCCATCTCCATGGCCAGGTGCGACGATTTCCCTCCCGGCGCAGCGCACACGTCGAGAACCGAAGCTCCGGGTCGAGGTTCCACAATGCGGACGACGAGTTGCGAGGCTTCGTCCTGAAGATAGATCCATCCCTGGCGGACCAGCGTCGAGGCGTTCGACAATACCCCTCGCTTGACCAGATAGGCGCCGGGGACGAACGCCGACGGCTCGACGACGATGCCGTCGCGCTCCAAGGCGGCTCGAACGGCTTCCGCCGAACAGCGCCATGGATTCGTGCGGAACGCCGTTTGTGGCGGCCTGTTGTTGGCTTCCATCAGAGCGATGGTCTCTTCCCGGCCAAACCGTGCGATCCATTTTTCGACCAACCAGCGCGGATGAGAGAACCGGATGCTCAGTCGCTCCCCTTCATCGGCGATGCCCTGGCCGGGAACGTCCTTCTTGCGGCGACAGGCCCGGCGCAATACGGCGTTGACCAACGAGGCGGCCCATTTGGCCCCGTGCGCCTTCACCAGCTCCACCGACTCGTGGACGGCCGCCCACTCGGGGATGCGTTCCAGGAACCGAATTTGATAGAGCCCTAAGCGAAGGGCGATGATCACCGGCAGCTCCAGTTTATCCAGCCGCCGCCGCGCATACCGTTCGATGAAATAATCCAGTTGACGTCGCCAGCGCAACACGCCGAGAACCAACTCGTAGGTCAATCGCCGATCTTCGAGCGAG
>RFHM01000210.1 GCA_003696865.1 Acidobacteriota bacterium
AATGAAAGGTGAAGATCATGTATTGTCCAGCTTGTGGCACTCATCAGCCTGAGTGGACTCGATCGTGCCCGGCGTGCGGCGCAGAGTTGCCGGCCGCGGGCACTGATCCCGTCCGGATGAGGCCGGCGAGTCCGATGAAGAATCCCGGAGTGGCCGCGGTGCTTTCGTTCTTCTTTGCCGGCCTGGGGCAAATCTACAACGGCCAAGTGGGCAAAGGAGTGGGCATCATGGTCGCTTATTTCTTTTCCATCCTGCTGATGTTCGTGTTCATCGGTTTCATCACGACCCCGGTCTTATGGATTTGGGGGATGGTGGATGCTTATCGAACCGCCGAGAGGATGAATCAGGAGGGGTAACCCGAATAATGAAAACGGAACGATGAAGCAGGTCAAGGAAAATCAAGTACTCCTGGAGGAGCAGCGAAAATGGTGAATAACTCCGTTCTACTGATGGCGGTTATTCAGGGAATTCAGGAGGTCAATGCTGTTATTTGTCGGGATGCCAATCGGTCATTCATCATCACATGTCTTACTTTTGATGTCCTGGTCGTCATTGGTGGTGTCTTGCTGAAGTCGTTCTTGGATCGCCGATTAGCATGGACTTACGAAGGAAGATTGACCTTTCCGCTCACCTTGACGTTCGCCATCAGCTCTGGATTGGTCGCCTGGAATCCGGTGAAGGGTGAAGCCTTACTCGCATGTTTAGAAAGTGAGGAGTATTCGCGATTCATCATCATGTCCCATGTGGCAGCTATCCCTAGAGGTCTCGTATTGGGAGGCGTTGTTTCAGCAGCTTTATATTTTCTTGTTCTCCTCATATTGAAATTCGCGAAGAGACGATAAGGAGGGTCTATGTCAAGTTTATTGATCGCAGTAGGAGGCACCGGACAGCATGTTGCTCTGGCCGCGTCCCGACTCGTTTTTCTCGGGGCACTACCCAGGATGGAGTTAGCGATCATCGATTCTGATGATAGCAGCGAACTCGCCAGCGCATTGAGAACCTTTGGAGGGACGATAGAACCTCCCTACACGGAGCATCCATTGATAAACGGAGATAAGATATTCTCTCCGTTTGATAAAACGGAGAAGCGAGATCCTCAATTTCAAGAGCTTTTCCTGAACTCAAGAACGCCTGATGTAGAGAGAGAGATTTTTGAACTCTGTTTTGAAGATCGATCAGCAACCCTTTCCATCAAAGACGGTATGTTTGGCCGTCCATCTGTTGGGGCGACCGTCTTCACCTACAACAAGAAGCAGCAACTTCATCCGATCTTCAAGGCGGCCCGGCAGGCCGATCCCATATTCATTGCAGGATCAATGGTTGGAGGCACGGGGGCCGGGCTCATCCATCAGTTGGTCAAAGCCATTCACTCTGAAGAGGAAGGTAAGCGCTTATATGGATTGATCTTCCTCCGTTGGTTTCGAGTTCCTCCGAATATTGTTGGACAGACGATCGATGACGGAACGCTGGATCGTAATATGCGATACGGCCTCGATTACTTTTTCAAAGATACTCGCTCTCTGCTGAAAGCCTCACTTCTTATCGGCGTGCCTGACTCTCCACCAGCAGATGAAGTGAAACCTCTGATGTTAGAAGCCGGCAAGACAGACGAAAAAAAACACTATCTCCATGTCATAGCTGCCTTCGGGATGCACAAACTCCCAAATATTGCTGTGACTGAGCAGACAGAGGGTTCCATCTATGCGGCTGCATTCACAAGTGCTGAAAAGATGTACGAGGAGTCCTGGAGGGAGAAGCCGCTTCATTGGTTTGTGAATCGAGCTCGCTTCGTCAATGAGATCTTGAAATACGCCAGTTCGCCGAAATTCAAGGCGGAACTTTCGGCGTCATTCCGATTCTTTGGGCGAAAGCCCGAGAATGTTGGCCGTGGACTATACGAGGCCATTGCCCAATACGATAAGGCCCGTCGAAAGACGGTCATCGATGAGATGGCAAAAACGTGGAGCCGATTATCTGAACAATATGAATTCTCACTACGGTGGCTGGATGATGTCCTCGGACCGCTTCCTGAGCGCCTCGAGCATGAGAGATACAAGAGGGTGAGGGAGAATGAGACGGATAGAGTCAAGGAAATCCAAACCCTGTGGGCGAAGCCTTTGCCGGCTGAAATCGAATCGCCCGAACCACATGAGATCGCTAAGCAATTCCATAGCGCGCTTGTGAGGGAATTTGCTTAAGGAGGTTATGCATATGGCAACGGTTCTCTTACCCAGTTGGGAGCAAGACGCAACATGGGGTGGAGAGGTAATCGGTAAGGTCTTTGATCCCCAGAATGAAGAGCCTGATGCGTGGAAGCCAAGACTTAGCGAAGTCAACGAGCTTGATCGCATAGAAGCCTTTGCTTTCCCCACCCCATTTGCATGGGCAGAGATGATGGCAGCAGTGTTACGGGAAGATCTCCACACCCATATCCTCTCCGAGCTCTATCAGGATATGGTCTTGGGACTTACCTTGGGCTATCTACACCTTGACATCATTGACCTGAAGCAACTGGAGTTTGGGAAGGTCTTGGTAGAAGCTGATGCCCGATATCGGTACTTGGGGCTCTTACGGGGAACGCCGAAGAATCGAGAGTTACAAGGGAAACTCTTTGGGGCGACCTCTCCCCATTCGCTGTTCTGGCCATCGTCGCGACGATCATCGGAGGAATGGACCATATTGAGAGCCGCAATAAACAGCGATGCTAATATCGAGAATGGCTATCAGTTATTGGCAGATTATACCGAACTTCTCCAAGAGGGAGGTGCCTGGGATCCTGAATCTATCCCTTGGATGAAGGGATTTGACCGGATTGTCCAAAATTATAAACCTAGTCCTGAACATAGGCGATTCCATCTTCACAGCCGCCTGGTGGGGCCCATCCTGGTTGACGTACCGGGAGGCCAGCAAAAGCCGCTCTATGTTCCTGTCCATCATGAGAGATTCGTTGCGGATTTCACTCGAGCGCTCACCGGGTCGTTCAAAAAGGAGGAAGACCATATTGGTG
>RFHM01000211.1 GCA_003696865.1 Acidobacteriota bacterium
GTCGTGGGCCGGCCGATCACGGCGAGCGACGATCCGGCCGAGGCCGCTCGTCGCATCATGAGCGAGATCGAAGCCGCCGAGCGCGAATCGCCCTACCCGCAAGGCCCCTATGCCAAGTATGCGCCGTTTGAACCTCGCGATTATTGAGGCCCGGCGGAGCACAGAGGAGAATTCTCTTGTGATTGCTCCGTCAACCTGTGATACTCGCTAAGTCGAGGACCGGTGAACATCCCCTCACCAAGGTCGATACTCCAGATGACGAGCATCCGTCAAGTATTCCTCGATGCGGCGCCGAGTGGCCGGCGACATCGCGTCGGGGAGAGCATCGAGGGGAAAGAAGTCGAAGGCGGCAATTTCCCATCCCGGCCGGATACCGGTGGCATCGTCGAGCGATGCGGTGAACACGATGACGTGATCGCTCGCCCCATGACTGAAATTATAGTAGATGCCGTGAAGCCGCTCGACCTGGATGTCTACATGAAGTTCTTCCCTCACTTCCCGGCAGAGCGCCTCCACGAGCGTCTCCTTACGTTTGACGGCGCCGCCGGGCAAGTACCAGAGATGCCGTTGCCCATAATTGTGCCTGATGAGGAGGAGACGTCCTCGATGAACGATGATACCCCGCACGCCCACGATGAGCGGCGCGCGCCAGCGCCAGTAGAGTTGTTGTCCCCGGAAGAGGAGTTCCAGGACCCACCTTTTGATGAACTCGCTCAACGCCTCACGATGTCGCCGCCGGAGCGGCCCGGGCGGCTTCGAAAATCCGAGTCAGAAATTCCTTGGTGATTTGAGCGATGTGCCATTGAACGCGCGCTCGCGTATTGCCGAGTTCCTGTTGGCGTACGTCCGGTTTAATGCCTCGCTCCTCCATGAACGCTTGAAAGTGAGGGATGATATATTCGTCCTGTTCCCGCAACGCCCACTCGTAGATGAACCGCCGAAGCGCCTCGACGTCATCGGATTGACCGAGATGGGATCGAGCCTCAGGATGTTTCAGGACATGATCGATGATGTCATGACCAAACTGCCGCGTCTCTTCCAACCAGATTTCGCACGCTTCCCAGAGGGGCCCGGGTTGAAGGAGTCGCCACTGGCCACCAGGAGCGTACTTTTTTCTCAACGCCTCTATCCGTTCTTCGGCTCGCTGCCGTCGCTTGGGCGTTTCCGATGCCACGTAGGTTCTGGCCACCTCGACCAATGATGCCGCCATAAGCTTCCCTCCGCCAGGTTAACGCATCGCCTTCCCGAGCCGCTGTTCGATGAGTTGAGCGGCGTGGATGTCCTTTTCGGTCACGCCTCCTTCGCTGTGCGTCCAGAGAGTGAGCTTGACCCGCCGGTAATGAATTTCGACGTCTGGATGATGGTCAAGAAGTTCGGCCAGATAGGCCACCGCATTGACGAAGAGGATGGCCTCGGGAAAGCTGGCCAACTGAAACTGTTTACGAAGCGTTCCATCCACCAATTCCCAGCCCTCCAATGAGGTGAGCCGTCGTCGAATCTCGTCCTCACTCAACGTGGCCATCGTTTCACTCCTCCCACCACAAGCGATCGGAATCCTCCGGTTCGCGCTCGGCAGAACTCCCCGGGCCGATGGTCTGCCGCACGAGGGATCACTCCGCCGGTCAATACTTCTCGGCCACCGCCTTGGCCTGCAGGAAGAGCAGCAGATAGTCGCGGCCACCGGCCTTGGAATCCGTGCCCGAGAGATTGAAGCCACCGAATGGATGCACGTCCACCAATGCGCCGGTGATCTTGCGATTGAAGTAGAGATTGCCGACGTGAAACTCGCGTCGCGCGCGCTCCAGATGTTGCCGGTTGCGCGAATAGACGCCACCGGTCAATCCATACACCGTATTGTTGGCGATGGCCAAAGCCTCGTCGAAATCTCTGGCGCGAAGACAAGCGAGCACGGGCCCGAAAATCTCCTCCTGAGAGATGCGCGCCAGGGGATCGACGTCGCCGATGACCGTCGGCGCGATGAAATAACCGGGTCCCAACTCCTTCAGGGCATGACCGCCCGTCAACAGTTTTCCCTCCCCCTTGCCGATCTCGATGTAATTCAAGATCGACGTGTACGCCGATTGGCTCACCACCGGTCCCATATACGTCTCGCGATTCTTCGTCGGACCGACCACCAGTTGCTCGGCGCGGGCGACGACTTTCTCCACCGCACGATCATACACATCGTCGAGGAAGATGGCGCGCGAGCACGCCGAACACTTCTGTCCCGAATAGCCGAAAGCCGAGACGACGATGCCTTCGGCGGCGGCCTCCAGATCGGCCGAACTGTCTACGATGATGGTATCTTTCCCGCCCATCTCGGCGATCACGCGCTTGATCCAGATCTGTCCTTCCTGCGGGCGGGCGGCCAGCTCGTTGATGCGCAAGCCAACGTCTTTGGAGCCGGTGAACGTGATGAATCGCGTCCTGGGGTGCGCAACCAGATAATCGCCCACTTTCGATCCGCTGCCCGGCAAGTAATTGATGACGCCCGGCGGTAATGAAATGTCCTCCATCAACTCCATGAACTTGGCGGCGATCACCGGGCTCTCACTCGACGGCTTGAGGACGACGGTGTTGCCCGCGGCGATGGCTCCCGTCGTCATTCCCACCAGGATGGCCAACGGGAAATTCCACGGAGGGATGACGACGCCCGCGCCCAGTGGAATGTAGAACCATTCGTTGTGTTCGTCGGGCAATGGCGATGGCGTGACCGGTCGCGGTCCGGAATATCGGATGGCTTCGCGCCCGTAAAACTCCATCATATCAATCGCCTCGGCGACGTCGGCGTCGGCCTCCACCCAGGATTTTCCCACTTCGTAGACCATCCAGGCGGCGAACTCCATCCGACGTCGGCGCAGGACGGCCGCCGCATTGAACAAATAGCGGGCGCGATGCTCAGCAGGCATGCGCCCCCAGGAATGGAAAGCCTCCCAGGCCGCGTCCAAGGCTTTATTGGCCAGTTCCTCATCGGCTCGGTGAACGGAACCAACCACCTCGTCGGGATTAGAGGGATTGATGGAGTGGAGCAAATCGCCGGTCTCATATCGCACGCCACCAATGACCAGCGGATATTGGCGACCAAATTGACGTTCGACTGACGCCAGGGTCTCGCTCATGGCGGCAGCCGTCGCTTCATCGGTGAAATCGAGTAACGACGTATTCTTGAACGGTGGAACCATCTCTCACTCTCCTCATCGAAAATCATCACTTCGGCAAGGGCTGAAATATGTACCACATGGCCGACGGAAACTCAAAGCCCGGAAGGTCACAGAGTTCGCCGCCCCGACGCTCGCTCCGCCAGCCAGGGCCAGGATGGGAGTGCTCCTTGGCTCCCTCACTGTTTCGCCGGCGAATAATACGGATTGGTGCCCGCGGCGTGATCGGTCGTATCCAGGATCTCGCCGACGTGTGGAATATGCCGCCGAATGAGCTCTTCGACGCCCTGCTTGAGAGTGACATTGGCCATCCCACATCCTTGGCACCCTCCGCCCATACGCAGATAGACGTTATTATCGATGACGTCGAGGAGCTCGATATACCCGCCATGCATGGCTACAGCGGGATTGATCTCCATGTCCAGGAGTTCCTGGACTTTTTTGCGGATCTCTTCGGATGAGGGCGTGCGCGCTTTGAAGTCTTCGGACACCGGTGAGACGCCAGATTGCAGCACGCGACGAATGGCCGCACCAATCTGCTTGGCCACCGGCAGCCAGTCCTCGAAATCCTCCTTGGTGACCGTCACCAGATGCCTGGAAATCAACACCGAGGTCACGTTGGGGATCTCGAAGATCGCCTCGGCCAGCGGAGAGCCCTGAGCTTCCTCCTTGCTCCCGAAGTAGGCCGCTCCATCGTAAACGACTCGATCGACGGTGAAGCGACATTTCGTGGGATCAGCTTGAACCTCGGCCATGATCTTGATGTCCTGTTCCTGTTCCATAGTTCCTCTCCTATTCACCCCGGGAAGGTCGAAATCATCCCAGGATCGGTTTTCTCTCATCCCCGCTTTTGGATGAGCAGGCTGGCGCTTCGGATATCACTCACCCATCGTTCAAACGAGATGGTATCACATTTTTCTCCTCCATTCCTAGCCCTGGATGTCAGCTCGCACAGGACCGAACTGGTCCTCGGTGGGCTCCGCTCAGCAGAACCACGGCTCGGTCAACCACGGCGGTCGCTCCGCTCGATCGAGCAGCGGTGGTGGCGCCAATTCCGGCGGCTCTCCATCGCGCATCTCGTAGGCCAACCGGCGGATCTCATGGAAGGTCTGTGCCGGATCTTCGTGCGCGCGGCCGGCTCGCTCGACCAAAGCGCTCACCCGCCGATGAAGCTCATCCATGCGCGGATCAGGATGAGTCCATTGATAGGTGAAACCGGTCTCATCGAGCGGTCCCAGAAACGGTTGTATTGCGGCTCGTCCGAGGAGCATCGAACCCGGTGGGACGAGAAGCCGAATCGTATACTGGACGGGATCCACGTGATACACGAGCCCTTCCGAGTGAACGAACTCCAGGATGTCAATGTAGTCATCCAGCGTCGCCCATGGCGTGAACGGAATCCAGGTCGGACGCCAGGCCACCCCCGCTCGACGAACGAGATCGAGCGCCGCATAGACGTCCGCCCGGGTATGTCCTTTGTTGAGATTGGCCAATACCACATCGCTGAGCGATTCCACCGCCGAGATGATGAACAAGCATCCCAACTCGGCCAATTCGAAAAGGCACTCGCGACGCGCCAGCAGATGCTCGACCTTGGCCGTGAAATCGAACGTCAACTCGGGGAACGCTCGATGCATGGCGCGTACCACTCGAAGCGCATGGCCAGGGCCATTCAAGAAATCGGGATCGCCGAACGTGATATGCTGAGCTCCCGCCTCCACCAACTGGCGGATATCCTCCAGAACGACCTGTTGGGGAACGACGAAGAACCGTCCCCCGTACACCGGTGGAATGGGACAGTGAACGCAATGATGGAGGCAACCTCGACTCGCCTCCACGTAGCCGACGAGTCGGCGCGCCCCCCCGATCTCCACATGAGCATACCGGGTGAGCGATGGAAGCCCCTCTCGATGGGGAACCGCGAAGGGGAGTCGCCGAAGGACCGGGCCGGTCTTACGTCCGGGAAAACTGACGCCGGGGATATCCGGAGCGCGCTGAGACTGCCACCAGGGATGTCGAGATCTTCCTCGTTTCTTCCTTTGCCGCACCAGCGCATCGACCAACGCCACGAACGGTTCTTCGAACTCACCGCCAATCACCGAGTCGGCGATGTGATCGAGCAAGTAGTCAGCATTGAGCTGAGCATAGAGACCAAAAAAGCAGATATGACAGGTGGGATTGATCTGACGAAGGCGTTGCGCAACGGCGATGCCGAGCCGCAATGCCGTATGCATGGGTACGGAGATGCCCACAATCTGGGCGCGCGCCGCCTTGTGAACGTCGAAAGGCTCGACGGCAATATCCATGGTCTCACAGGTATAACCCGCTCGGCGCAGAAATCCACACACCGAGGCGATGCCGAGAGGCTGATGGCCGAGTTCATAACAGGAGACCAGAAGGATGGACGCCTCAGGGGTCACATCATCGTCGGCCATAAGGTCGTGGTCATTCATGAGCTTTCTCACGTCGAGCGGGATCAACAGCCGGGGAAACACGACGTCCCGAGTTCCTCGGCCGCGCGCTGGCGCACGGTCGCCGCCAGCTCGATGGTTCTCGTAGCCGCTTCCTGTGCCGCCCGCTGAGCTTCCCGCGTCGTTGCATGAGTGATGAGCAACTGTTTGCCTCTCCGGTAATGCCGGAGTTCCTCAGGCTGAATGACCCGCCGATAGAGCTCGGCGGTTTCCTGATCGCCTAACTCCTGACAGTACCGCATGAACGTTTCGTTGACCTGATAGGCCAGTAACTCCAACGCGAATTGACCGGCGGCGATCCGCTCCACCGGCGACGACAATGACTTCAAATACGCGAACAGAGGATTCTCATCCGGAAGGGTGAAGTCATCGAGCGGGAATCCCAACGCCGCGAGCCGGTCGCTCACCAGCCGGAAATGCCTGGCCTCATCACCAGCTTGCTCGGCCAGTGCGATTTTGATATCCCACGCCGTCGTCGACGGCATCCAGATGGCGGCCAGTTCGCTGACGCTGATCTCATTGGCCAATGCCAGTCTGAGAAGTTGAGGGACGTCAGCCCCGCGAGCAACGTCCTCGCCCAACGCCATCACCTCGCCCCATTGAGCGAGACGCGCACGAACGAAGGCCTCGAGCTCTTCGACGAATGTCCGACTCTCCATATGGCTATTGCTCCTCGTCGATGCCAGAACCGAAGATCATCTCAAGACGGAAACGAACATCACTCAGTCGATCTTCCCCAGCGAACCCCATTTGGCTTGAAATTCCTCGGCGGACAGCTGATACCAGTCGACGTTCTTGGCAATGAACGCCTGCCACTGTTCGGGGACGTCGTCTTCGGCGAAGATGGCTTCCACCGGACAGGCCGGTTCGCACGCCGCGCAATCGATGCACGTCTCGGGATCAATATAGAGCTGCTCGACATCATCGAAATGCGCTTCTTCCTTGGTGGGATGAATGCAATCGACCGGGCAGACATCCACGCAGGCGGTATCTTTGGTCCCAATGCACGGCTCGACAATGATATATGCCATGGTGATCCTCCTCTCCGGTACATGTCGCACGGGAGCGCAGAGGCTTTTCGGCCAGAGCGCGGTCTCCGGAGTTCGTGGCCCATGTCATGCCGGCTCATCGGACCTCTCGGTCATGGACGCCCCTCGGCATTGATCGCAGGGGCAGAGCCTTCGCAGCGTCTGAAAGCTGTAAATGCCCGTCCCATGACCGTCGCTCCAGGTGAAATTGAGGGCATACTGGCCGACGAGTTCCACGCTCAACATCTTCAGATCGACGGGAACGCTGTCCGGCGCCAGGCGCTTCTCGCCCGTCCACTCGTCAATACAGGAGGCGCAGGGGCAATGTTGGCGAAGGTAACGCGCCGGATACGTGCTCACATGTCCATCACCCCAGGTGATCTCCAGTGCCGTATCACCTCTCTTCTTGATGCTGACGGGCGTGGCGATGTTGTGGTCTGAGGGGATCGTCATCCTCGATCATCGATTCCATCGGGCACCAGATGTCGCCCAGAACAATCTACCGTCACGCGGGCACCTCCTCGATGCGAAGCGACGGGCGCTGATAGTTTTGAATGCTGATCTGGGCCGCCAGCTTGCCCAAGATCTGCTGATATGCCTTCGCCGACGGGGAGTCCGGATCGGCAATGATGATGGGAGTACCTTCGTCGGCTCGAATTCTGATACCGATGTCGATGGGAATCTCGCCAAGAAAGGGAATGCCCAGCTCTTTGCTCGCCTTGGCCGCCCCGCCCGAACCGAAAATGTCCTCCCGTGCGCCACAATGAGAGCAGATATGATAACTCATGTTCTCGATGATGCCTAAGATGGCCACATTGGTCTGTTGAAACATCCGGAGCGTCTTCAGAGAGATCTTCCACCCCACGTCCTGCGGCGTGGAGACGATGACGCCACCCGTGACGGGTACAGACTGGACCAGCGTCAAATGCACATCGCCCGTTCCCGGCGGCAAGTCGACGATGAGATAGTCCAACTCTCCCCAATCGACCTGGAACAAACACTGCGAAAGAGCCTTATGAGCCATCGGACCGCGCCAGATGAGCGGCTTCTCGCCGGGCACGAACAATCCCATAGAGACGAAGCGCACGCCGTACTTCTCCACGGGAATGATCCGGTTGCCGCGCAACTCGGCTTGTTCGTGCACACCCAGCATGATAGGGATGCTGGGACCATAGATATCGGCATCCAACAATCCCACACGAGCGCCCGTCTGGGCCAATCCAACGGCGAGATTGGTCGCCACCGTGGATTTTCCCACTCCGCCCTTTCCACTGCCCACGGCCACGATGTTTCGCACGCTGGCCAATGCCGACTTATCGAGACCGGCATGCTGGCGCACTTCGGCCTTCACATTGACGCGCACCTCGCTGACCCCGGCCAACGCCATCACGGCCTCTCGAGCCTCGTCCCGCAGCTTCTCTTTCACCGGACAAGCGGGCGTGGTCAGATTGATATCGAAACTGACCACCGAACCCTCGATCTTGAGATTGTCGATGAAATTCAGCGAGACGAGATCGCGGTGTAGATCGGGATCCTTCACTCCGCGCAACGCCTTCAGGACGTCGGCCTCGGTCACCTGTGGGCGATCACTCGTTGGTGAATTCATGCCTTCTCCTCAAAGATGAGCTGCGTCCGATTCCCAGCGGGAATCGCTCGGCGCGCGCCCATTGGACGGGTGAAACTCCGCTGGCGGAGGGACAACCTCGCCAGGAGGTGTCCCTCCCGTTTCCGTCCCGTGCGAGGGAGACGCAGGCTCACACCGAAAAGCTGCTTCCACAGCCGCAACTCCCCGTGGCGTTGGGATTCTTGAAGGTGAAGCCGGACCCCATGATGGAATTCACATAATCCAGCTCGACGCCGTTCAGAAATCGCTTGCTCATCGGATCGACGAAGATCCGAATCCCATTGGCCTCGATGATCTCGTCATCTTCATTGGGCGTTTCATCGATCACCATGTCGTACTGAAACCCCGAACACCCACCGGGAATGACCCGAATACGAAGACCCGCTTCCGGATTCACGTTCTCCGAGGCGAAGAATTGCTTGATCGCATCAGCCGCCGTGTCGGTCACCGTTAAGTTCAGACTCATGTTGCTCCATCCTCCTTACTCGTGATGTTGATGATATAGTTCACAGCGTTTGACAACCGCCACTTCATACGGCCTTCGGCCACCGTCAGTGGCAGTTGGTATCACCCTCACACGTATACTTACCGATTCACCGGCAGATTATAACAAACCGGTTCTCCATTTTTCAACATAAAATCCAAAAAAGCATAAAAACTATTCCACCCTCCTCAGGTCCTCTTCCATCGTCTTCTGACCGAAGCGTCGCAACCATCGGGGGAGCAGCATCGCCGGGACAGCGCATCCTTGAGGCGTCTCTTCATTCCTCGTTCTCGTCCTCTTCGCCCTTCTCCTTCTTCTCCAACTGCTCGGCCAATTCCTTGAGGCGGCGATCCACAAGGTAATTGAGCGTGCCCGGCTCGAACTGGCCGTCGTCGCCACGCTGACCAGCGCTCAGGCCGGTGAGCAGTTCGGCCGCTTCATCGACGGTGCGCACCGGATAGATGTGGAATTGCCGGTTCCGAATGGCTTCGATGACCTCCTTTTTCAACATCAGATTGGTCACATTCTGATGGGGGATGATGACGCCGTGTTCCCCGTTGAGGCCGCGCGCCTTGCACACGTAGTAGAAGCCCTCGATCTTCTGGTTGATGCCTCCCACGGGCTGGACCTCTCCTTTTTGATTGATGGAACCGGTGACGGCCAGATTCTGCTTGATGGGTACGCCGGCCAGGCTGGACATCAAAGCGACCACCTCGGCCACCGAGGCGCTGTCGCCCTCGACCATCTCATAGGTTTGTTCGAATCCCAGGCTGGCCGCTAAGGTGAGGGGTTTATCCTGAGCGAACTTGGCTCCCAGGTATCCGCTCAAGATCATCACCGCCTTATTATGGATATTCCCGCTCAGCTTGGCCCGTCGCTCGATATTGATCACCCCGGCGCGGCCGGCGAACGTCTGGCAGGTGATGCGCACCGGCTTGCCGAACTCATAGTCTCCCAGGCTGATCACCGAGAGGCCGTTGACCTGACCGACGACGGCCCCATCGGTATCCACCAGGATGAATCCCCGGGCGATCATCTCCTGGATGCGTTCCTCGATCCGGTTGGAACGATAGATCTTCTCTTCGATGGCCCGCTCCACGTCCTCGCGGTTCACGATCTCGCTTTGACGGCGGGAGGCCCAGTAACTGGCCTCGGTCATGATATCGGCGATCTCGCCAAATCGGGTGGAGAGCTTCTTCTGGTCTTCGGCCAACCGCGAGCCATATTCCACCAGGGCGGCGATGCCGCTCCGATCGAAGGGTTTGAGGTGATCGCGGGCGCAGCAGGCGTTGACGAACTGGGCGTATTGCCGCTCGTTCTCCGGCGTGCGATCCATCTGGGAATCGAAATCCGCTTTGACTTTGAACAGCTTCTGGAAATCTTCGTCCAGCAAGTAGAGGAGATGATAGAGAAGAGGATTGCCAATGAGAATCACTTTGACCTTGACCTTGATCGGCTCCGGTCGCAGGCCAGTGGCACTGATGATGCCATATTGAACGCCGACATCCTCGATGCGCACCTCCTGATTTTCGATAGCCCGTTTGAGCGTATCCCACACGTATGGATATTTGAACAGGTCGGCGGCCTCCACGATCAGGTATCCCCCGTTGGCCCGGACCAGAGATCCGGCTTTGACCATGGTGAAGTTGGTGACCAAGGCGCCAAAATGCACTTCGCGTTCGATGGCGCCGAACAGGTTCATGTACGTGGGATTCGTCTCGATGATCACCGGCGCGCCGGTGGTATTGGAATGATCGACGAGAACATTCACCCGGTATTCGACGAAGCGGGACCTCTCGTCGGCCATGCGTAACGCCTTGGGAATAGGTGGTCCTTCCTCCTCTTTCCGGCGGAAGTCGGTGATATTTTCCAAGACGTGCTCCTGGACTTCGTTCAGATAGTGGACGATGTTCTCGTGAGCGGCATATTTTCGCCGATGGTAGGCAAACAGGCTCTGGGCGGCGATGGCCGCCGTCTGTTTCTCCAGGTCCTTGATTCTCTGTCGCGTCTCCCGTTCGGCTTCCCTGACCAGATCCATCATCTCGGAGACTCTTTTATTGAACTTCTCGATCCGGTAGCGGATGGCCTCCTTCTCCTCATCGGAGAGGGCTTCGTACTGTTCTTGAGAGAGCGGCTTGCCATCTTCGCCGACCACTTGCGTGATGATCCCTGCCGGCGTGACCTGGAGTTGAATGCCTTCCTGCCGAGCCTCTCGCTGAATTTGAGAGAACAGTTCGGCCGTCTTCTGCTGATAGGCGCGCAAGATTTCCGCCTGTTGCTGTTCATATCGTTTGCTCTCGAACATGCGGGGGATTTCCTGACGCAAACTCTCAATCAGTTCCTCCATATCCTTCTGCAGTTGTCGTCCCAGCCCAGGTTGAAGGTAGAGGACGCGCGGTTCATCGGGAGCCTGGAAGTTGTTGACCAGGCAGATATCGGGCGGGGTCGGTTTCTGTTCGGCCAGGCGCGTCAACGTCGATTGGATGAGGGTCGTGCGTCCCGTGCCCGGAGGTCCGGCCAAGAACAGATTATATCCGCGCGACGTAATATCCAGTCCAAACCGAATGGCCGTCGCCGCCCGTTTCTGACCGATGATGCCTTCGGGCAGAGACAACTCGGCCGTGGTCTCGAAGTCGAATTGATCGGGATCACAGGCGCGATACACCTCCTCGGGCGAAAGCTCTCGATGCTCTGGCATTGTCTTCCTCCCCATAAAATAGTCCGTTCTCCAAGCCGCCGGTATATTGTTCACATTCCCGGCCATCGATTCAAGCGCTGGGATCAAAACTGAAGGTTCCTTGGGATGATTGCGGTCTCCCATCCCGTACTCGACGCCGTATCCCGATCGATGGGGAACCATAGCACGTCGCCGGTGTCTAATGGTGGTAGAATGCGACGGCCGCGCCGAGCCATGGCTGGGCGCGGCTCGTCCGGGGCCCATGGGCGGAAAGGAGGCGATGATGTTGGAAGGTGTTTTGCTCGAATCGACCGGTTCCCGGCAAACGGCCTCGATCAGATGGCATTTCCTGATCACCATGATCGTTTACTCGCTGGGGATAGCCACTGCCATGGTGGTCAGCATCTTGCTCGCCACTCCCCAATTGAAGAGGCAACCCATCTCGACGGCGTTTCTCGCTCCCCTGCCGCTCTCCTCCTCGGGGGACGCTCGCTCTCCCGTCCGGTCGAGATCACAGAACGCACATCGTTCCGTTCGCGCCATCACCATCCCCAGTGTACCGATGTTCCCTTCCCCGACGACCGATGAGGTCCCTCCGGTGGAGAGCGAAACCCAAGGTGGCGGGAGTGACGCACTCGGCGCGCTCGGCGGCAGTGGGAATGAGTGGGGAGAGCATTGGCTCGGCGAGACGTTCCACTCGATCGGCCCGCTCTCTCTGCCCACTCCAGCCCGATCACCCCAAGGCGATCCACATCCGTCCCAGACCCGGCGCATCTCCAGCGGCGTGTTGTTGGGAAAAGCGATCCGTCGCGCCACGCCCATCTATCCGCAACTGGCGCGACAGATGCGAGTGGCCGGTACCGTCCACGTCGAGGTGGTCATCGATGAACGCGGGCGCGTGATCTCGGCCTCCATCATGAAAGGCCCACCTTTGCTGTGGTCGGCGGCCCTGGAGGCGGCGCGCCGGTGGGTATTTCGCCCTACCCTGCTCAACGGTCGCCCGGTGAAAGTCACGGGGGTATTGATCTTTCGATTCAATCTGTAGGGACGTGCGCGATCGAGCAGACGGAATCGGGCTCGGAAAAATCGACGCGAATCAGGAGTGGCCCCAGAGCTCCCAGGTCACCGCGGGATTCAGGGCATCACCATGGACGTCCATCCCGAAGGAAGCGGACTCCAGCCCCGGGTGAAGAAATCGCTCAACGTCAGCACCAGAAGAACGGCCAGCCAGAAAAATCCCGATCCCACGAACACCCAGACCAGTCGGCTGCTATACTTCACGTGCATGAAGTAGAGAATGACGATGGTGGCCTTGGTGACGGCAATGGCGAGGGCAATATAAAGGTTCAATAATCCCAGATCGTAAAAGGCGACGTCGACGGTCACCAGCGTGAGGAGAATCAAGGTCGCGAATACCAGGAGATAGATCTTTTGTGGAACGACGTGATGCGCCATGAGATTAACTCCGACTGATTAAGTAGAGCAGTGGGAAGAGAAAGATCCACACGATATCGACAAAGTGCCAGTAGAGGCCGGCGACCTCCACCGGATTGTAGTACTCGGAGGAAAACCGTCCACGCCAGGCCAACACCACGAGCACGGCTAATACGCTGACGCCGATGATCATGTGAAGGGCGTGCATGCCCGTCATGGCGAAATAGAAAGAGAGAAACACATAGAGTTGCTGCGGATCGACGTGATAGCGGATGAATTCATGAGGCGGAACGAAATTGATCCCGGGAATCAAGTGCTCATGATATTTATGAGAATACTCGAACACCTTGATCCCCAGAAACACCGATCCCAGCAACATCGTCAGGAGCAAGAATCCGATGAGCGATCGGCGCCGCCCCAACTGGGCGCTGCGGACGGCCAGGGCCATCGTCAAGCTGCTGCAGATCAACACCGCCGTATTAATGGCACCAATGCGGTAATCCAGATGGAGACTGCCTTCGGCAAACGCCAGCGGATACTGGGAACGATACACCGCATAGCCGGTGAATAACCCACCGAAGAACAGAACCTCGGTGATCAGGAACGCCCACATGCCCAGCGTGGACGCCTCGAATTGTTGTTCCAGATCGTCGAACTGATGCGCTAAGACCGAGTGCGTTTCAGACAACTTCTGCCTCCTCCGGATAAGGTTTCGATTCGTAGGCGTAAGCTTCCTCGGTCACCACCGGCGTCCTCTCGAAATTATGAGGCGGAGGCGGCGAGGGCGTCGTCCATTCCAATCCCTTCGCCTGCCAAGGATTGGCGCCGGCCGCCGGTCCATACTTCAGCGACCAGAGCAAATAGATGAGGGGGATGATATACCCGACGGCCAGAATGGACGCACCGGCGGTGGACATCACATTCAGTACCTGAAATTCCGGTGGGTACACGTGATAGCGTCGTGGCATGCCCAGATAGCCGAGGACGAATTGCGGGAAGAACGTCAAGTTGAATCCGACGAAGATCACCAGGGCGGCAAACTTGGCCCACCCCTCGGGGTAGAGCCGCCCGGTCATCTTCGGCCACCAGAAATGCATGGCGGCCATATATCCCATGATCGCCCCGCCCACCATGATGTAGTGGAAGTGCGCCACGACAAAATAGGTATCGTGCAGATGAACATCGGTAGCCAGCGTGGCCAGGAACAATCCCGTCAATCCGCCAATGGTGAACAAGCCGATGAACCCCAGGGCATAGAGCATGGGCGCCTGATAGGACACGGACCCTTTATACAGCGTGGCCGTCCAATTGAATACCTTCACCGCCGAGGGAATGGCCACCAGCATGGTCAACACGGAAAAGATCATCCCGGCATAGACGGATTGACCGGAAGTGAACATATGATGCCCCCAGACCAGGAACCCGAGGACGGCGATGGCCAGACTGGAGAAAGCGATGAACGGATACCCGAAGACGCGCTTTCGGGAGAAACAGGCGATCACTTCGCTGACCACCCCCATCGAGGGGAGAATCATAATGTACACCGCCGGATGAGAATAGAACCAGAACAGATGCTGAAACAGCAGGGGATCGCCACCTAATTTGGGATCGAAGATGCCCAGCTTCAGGAGCCGTTCCAAGGCGACCAACACGATGGAGATGGCCACCACCGGCGTGCCCAGGATCTGAATGAGACTGGTCGCATAATGCGCCCAGACGAACAGTGGCAACCGAAACCAGGTCAGACCCGGCGCGCGCATCTTATGGATGGTGACGATGAAATTGAGTCCGGTGAGGATCGATGAAAATCCCAGGATGAAGATGCCGACGGCGGTGAGTGCCACGTTGCTGTTGGAATAGGTGCTGCTATAGGGGGCATAGAACGTCCATCCGGTATCCACGCCGCCGAGCGCCATGGCGGCAAAGGTGAACACCCCCCCAATGGAGTAGATGTACCAGCTCATCAGATTCAGCCGGGGGAAGGCGACATCCCGAGCGCCGATCATCATGGGGATGAGGAAGTTCCCGAACACGGCGGGGATGGAAGGAATGAGGAAGAAGAAGATCATGGCCACGCCGTGCATGGTGAACAGCTTGTTGTACATCTCCGAGCTCACCACATCGCCCTCTGGAGTCATCAGTTCCAAGCGAATGAGGGCAGCAAAAATCCCTCCCAGGGCGAAGAAGATGGTGATGGAGATGAGATAGAGAATGCCGATCCGCTTATGATCAGTGGTCAGTAGCCAGGATTTGAGTCCGTAGTTGACGTTCAAATAGTTCGCCCGGATGGGCTCCCCCGGTGTTCCCGAATGTGCATTGATCGGTGTGGCGTCCATCACTGACTCCTTTCCTCTTTGCTGAGTGATTTGAGGTAGGCGATGATCTGTAAGATCCCTCGCTCGCTGATCTGGCCCTGATAGGTGGACATGATCGTAGGCGAGGGATAGCCGGCGACGATCTTGGCATTGGGATTCAAAATGGATTCCCGAATATAGGCTTCATCGGCGATGACCGTCTCGCCGCTGAGCAATCTCACCGGTTTTCCGAACACCCCCACCAATGACGGGCCCCGTCCCGTTCCGTCGGCGCGATGACAGGTGTTACATCCGAGCTGGTTGAACAATCGCTCGCCAGCCGCCTCCATCGATTCGCCGACCACGCCACCACTCAGCCACGCCTGATACTCGGCGGGCTCCATCACCGTCACCCATCCCTTCATCTTGGAATGGCCGGTCCCACAATACTCGGCGCAGAACAGGTGATAGCGCCCCGGTTTGGTCGCCTGGAACCAGATCGTCGCGTATCGTCCGGGCACGACATCTTTCTTCAGGCGGAATGCCGGGATGTAGAAGCTATGGATCACATCCTCAGAGGCCATGATGAGCTTGATCGGTCGGCCCACGGGAACGTGCAACTCGTTGATCTCCCGCCGCCCATTGGCATGCTGGATGTGCCACATCCACTGTTTCCCCACCACGTAAACCTCTTCCGCGTCGGGGGGCACTTCGTTATACGCATCGAAGTAGAGCTTGGCGCCCCAGGCGAACATGATCATCACCAGACCCAGAGGGATCACCGACCAGGCGATCTCCAACGGAGTCGACCCATGAATCGATGGAGGAACTTCCGTCTCCGACCGACGTCGATACTTGAGGGCGAACACGGTGAGAGAAATGAAGATCAAAGCGGCAAAGAAGACGGCGACGGCGACCAGGAAGAAATAGAGGGCATCGACCTTCCCGGCCATGGTCGATGCCGCCTCAGGAAACAGAGGGATTCCTTGATCCATATGACCTCAACCTCCACAAACGAAGGGCGAGACGGCCAGAGAGAGACTCTCCCGATCCCCTCCGCGATGTGGCCCTCTCCATTCAGACATCTCGACGCTGCGCCTCTCGCTCTTCAATGGAAGCATGTTTGACTCGCCGATCCCGGCGGAACATGACGACCATGAACGTCCCGAGCACGGCCACCGTGATCAATCCGGCCACCCGCAGCACGTTCATGATGATGACCCCATACTTTCCCGTAGCCGGATCATACTGGCAGCAGTACAGAATCAACTGATCGACCGGCGATCCGATCTTGCCCGCCGAGGCCTCCACTAATCCCAGACGAAGATCTCGGGAAGGGTATTCGATGCCATAAAAGTAGCGAGCGATTTTCCCCTCGGCGGTCAGCACCACGATCCCGGCGGCATGAATATAGAGGTCCTTCTCCGGGTCATAGCGATAATGAAATCCCACCGCCTGGGTGAGCCGGTCAATGGCCGCTCGTTCGCCGGTGAGAAAATGCCACCCGGCGGCCGCGCCCGGCCGACCATAGCTCTCGATATAGCGCTGCTTCTTCTCGGCGGCCAGAGCGGGCGTCTCGCGAGGATCGAAGCTCACCGTGAGCACGGTGAAATCCTTTCCCACATCCAGGGAGAGCGGCTTCAAAGCGCGCGCTAATCCATCGAGCACCATGTTGCAGAGCATGGGGCAGCGATAGTACACCAGAGCCAGAACGACCGGTTTGTCATCGAAATACTGGCGAAGCGGCACCGCTCGCCCCGTTTCATCCCGAAACACGAGATCCAGCGGGATCTGCTCATTCAGCTTCTGGTCAATGCCCACGCCGCGAAACATTCCCGGCATATCGTTGGCCGTGAGCCCTTGCGCCCGCCCCACCGAGGTGAATCCAATCCAGCCGGAGAGCATCAGCCAGAGGGCCGGCACCACCATGCTCAACCCACCGAGCCGACGGTGGCTCCCCGTTCGCCGCGTTTGATGAATCCTCAGACCGCTTTTCATAAATTTCCAAGTTTAGCCGAACCGAGCCGCTCAAGCAATGTTTACGGTGCCCGAGGGAGAATCGCGCGTCGCTCAGTTGGCCGAGCGCGATTTCCTCTCCCCGGCTCCCGATGAGGGTCCCGCATCCGATGACGATCTGGCCGGGAGCCCTCGTTGCAAGATGAGGTCCATGGCCCGATCGATCGGGATGCGCACCACGCCGGCTTCCTTGTTCACCCAGCCGTAACTGTGGAGGACGGCTTCTTCCCGAGCGCGCAATCTCTCCAGATCCGTCTCCGGCGTTACCTGGAGCCGAGGTTCCGGTGGAAGCGGCCGCTCGATGGTCACCGGAGGTGGCGGGGGTTGCACTTTGGCCTCTTGCGCCTCCAAGTAGTCGAACAGCGCCCACATGCCCACCAGCGCCAGAATGATCAAAACGCCCAGCGAGACGAAGAAGATCACCGCCGAACGAGGCTGGACGTCGCGCACCTCATGAGCTGGGGACGGCGCAGAGTGCCCTTGCTCTGGATGCGTCGTCTCAGGCATGATGCAACGCCTCCTGTAATCGGGGATCGTGAACTGGGATCATCGACCGTCCTTTCAACTGACCGGCGAACGCGGCCATCCAGATTCCTCCTATCCCCACCAGAATGGCCAGATGCGTCCAGTGAATGGGAACGCCCGTCGGTTGAAACGCCGGCACGACCAGCCAGAATAAGTCGATCAGCCGCATGACGATCATCAATCCGGCCACGGCGACCAGCATCCGCACCTCGCGTTTCGTCCTCCGAAAGAGAAGCAAAAAGAATGGCACGGCAAAATGGAACAGCATCAAGGTGATGGCCATCGCTTGCCAACTCCCTTTGATGCGATGCAAGTACCAGGGAATCTCTTCCGGCAAGTTTCCCGACCAGATGAGCAAGAACTGAGCGAAGGACATATACGCCCAGAGCACGATGAACGCCAGCATGAGGTTGCCCAGATCGTGAAAGTGGGAGCGGGACACGATCTCCGCCAGCGGCTGATGACGAGCCAGTACGGCCAGAATGATGATGAGAAAAGCGAATGCGGTCAACGCCTGACCGACGACGATGAGAAACCCATAAATCGTCGAAAACCAATGCGGCTCGAGCGACATGATCCAATCGATGGCCGCGAAACTCATGGTCAAGACATAGAGCACGAGACCCGGCCCGCTCACTGCCTGTAAGCGACGCGTCAACCAGGGATCGCCGGTGCGATCTTGTTCCCAGGACCATCTGGTGAGCACATGGGCCAGCGCGAACCAGATGGCGAAGTAGAGGACGGCGCGCACCCAGAAGAAGGTCACGTTGAGATAGGGACTCTTATGGCGCAGCAACTCGTCCCGACCGACGATATCCGGATGCGTCCATTCATAGAGATCGTGCAGTCCGAACGCCATGAGGAGGAGAAAGAAAACGGCCATCACCGGCAGGGTCCGGGCTCCCGATTCCAGCAGGCGCTGGATGACGAACCCCCACCGCCCACTGACCAGATGATGCAGCATGAGGATGGCCAGGCACCCCAGCGTGATACTCAACCAAAAGAGAGTGGCAAACAGATAGGATTGGAAGAACTGCGCGCGATCGAGAAAGAACCCGGCTCCTCCCAACACCAGTCCGACGACGCCCACCAGGAGCGACCGTCGCTCGATCCGATGTAAGGTGAAATGGAGTGATGTCTCTTGATTCATCGGTGCTCTGTCCATCATTCGTGATTCTTCGTTCGCGAGCGATCGTCGGTAGTCGATCGTGTTCCGTTCGATCCCTGCTCGTCAGCCCCCGCGCCACCATCGCCCGCGGCCGATGAAGCCAGCAATTTGGCTCGTTCCTTCGGTGGCACATCGTCGAGCGTGGCATTCTGGCTCAATTGCAACGCCCGAATGTAGGCCACGATCGCCCATCGATCTCGCGGCGGAATGCGCGACGCATAACTGTACATGCGACCGAACCCGTTGGTGATCACGTCGTAGAAATGCCCCACCGGAGCCTTCTGGAGTCGCTCGATGTGAAACGAGGGGGGATGGGGGAATCCGCGCTCGACGATCATCCCTCGACCGCTGCCCGTCCGATCGTGACAGACGGCGCAGAAGATATTGTAGCGCTCCCGCCCTCGCTCCAGCACCTGACGAGTGATGGGGAAAGGAAATGTATCGACCAACTGGCCGTTGACCTTCCCCGTATAGAAGTGATCGTCCAGTCGGAGATGACCGCGCGCGACCGTTCCCTTGACCAAAGGTCGGGCCGATCGCCCGTCAGGGAAGAATCGGCTGGGCGCCAACGGCTTATATCGCGGTTGATCGTGCATATCGAGACGACAGCCCGATACCAGCACCAGACAGAGGCCGACGCCCATCCCGATCATCACGTTCGTCCATCGCTTCCTCGGTTCTTTGTCCGCCGGCAGTCTCTCATTCTTCACGGGACGTGCTCGACGCGCCCACGACCAGGGAGCGCAGACATCGCTCCCGTGACCACCGACGATGTGTCGTTCATTCCTCAACTTCGTGCACCTCCTGAGGTCCTAGACTCCGCAAAAACTGCTCGGTGGCCGCGCGATCGAATTTGGGATCGCGAGCCTCGATGCACAGGAAGAAGCGATCGCGGCTGGCCAACTCAAATCGAGAAACATTGAACACCGGATGATGCGGTCGCGGCAATCCATTCAACGCCAGCATGCCAATGACGGCACCGAACGCACCGAAGAGGATGCCCATCTCGAAGGTCACCGGGATGAAGGCGGGCCAGCTATGGAATGGACGTCCGCCGATGTTGAGCGGATAGTCGATGACCGAGATCCAATACTGGAGCAGGTAACCGCTCAGGGCGCCGACCAGGCCAGCCACCA
>RFHM01000212.1 GCA_003696865.1 Acidobacteriota bacterium
GATGGACAAAAATAACTTTCAACCTCGGGTAGGATTGTCTTATGGTTTCGCCAATAGCAAAGGAGTGATCCGGGCTGGAGCGGGGGTGTTCGTCGCTCCCCATTTCTGGTCGCGCGTCGGAGGTCATCTCTGGTGCGCTGGCGGTGGTGGCGCTCACGATGTAAGACTCCTCGATCCCTCGCGAGCCGACTTTTTCACCCGGGCCGTATCTCCTTGTGTGACGGTCAATGTCATTCCCGGGCCCTTCACATCGGGGCTGGCGCTCTCTCAATTCATTAGTGGTCAGTTTCCGAGCGGTCCATTGGCGATCAATGCGTTCACCAACGATGTGCGAGATATTCCCAATCCATATAGTGAACAGTGGAGCATTCAGGTCGAATATGAATTTGTCAAAGATTTGAACCTGGGAGTGGGATACCTCGGTGTCCATGGACTGAAAATCCCCAATGCCGGTATTCAGTTAAACGCTGTTCCTACGGGGCAACTCCCTAATGGGAAGATCCGGTATCAGCCGGCGACATCCAAGCTAGGCATATTCCAAATGACGTTCCCCGGGACCAATTCAATCTATCACGGGGGATTCGTCACCGTGGCGAAGCGTTTTGGTCAGGGATTCGGATTCCATATCAACTATACGTTTTCCAAGACCATGGATTTCCCCACCGGATATACCTTCCGCGATCTCTTCCAGGATCCCATGAACGCTCGGCTGGATTGGGGGCTCTCTAATCAACATGTAGGGGAGCGGTTCATTCTCACCTTCACGGGTGAGGGTCCCAAGCGATTCGCCCTGACCCGAGGATTCAAGTTGGGGGTCATTGTGACGTTGGAGAGCGGACGATTCGCTTCTCTGTTCACCGGGTTCGACGCCAACGGCGATTTGGAGTTCGGGCCCGATCGACCGGGAACGATTGGTCGCAATACCTATCAGGGCGATAGTTTCAAGCAGATCGATATGAGATTGGCGCGCGTCATCCATCTGGGGGAAGGGATTCAACTGGAAGCACTCGTAGAATTTTTCAACTTGTTTAATCGCCCCAATGTGACTCAAGTGGATACGGTCTATGGGGCGGCCGATTTCATTGGCCCTATTCCTCGGCATTATAAGGATGGAATTCGCGGCGCGGTACCGAGTTTCGGGCAACCTGCGGGTACCGGGCCGGCACGGCAGATTCAATTCGCCATCAGGATGAGTTTCTGAGCCGACATATCAAGGAGTAGAGATGTCAGAACTCGATGCGTGATCGTAGAGGTTCAGTAGGTGTGAGATTCGTGCATCCACCCATCGTCGGTGATCCAGCATCTGGTCTCGATGGCCTTGGGCATTTCAGGTAAAGGAGGTGAACGACATGACAGAGACGATGAGTCTTCCTGATAAGGACGCTGTTTTTCAGATGTTTTTCGCCGATCTCCCGACTCACGGGACAGCGCGCGACGTCGTCAAGCGACTTGAAGAAAGGATTGAGGGGATCTTAAAGGAAAACATCGGTCGGCATTTTCAGCCTCTGGATACATTGGAGAAACAACTGGAAATGTGTTATTTCAACGCCTGGGGAGAACTCCGATCTGTAGACACCTTCGCGCAACAAATCAAGGCGCTGGGCACCCGTCACGTCGATTTGAAGCGTGGATTATGTCGACAGATCCACGAAGAGATCGAGCACTTCAAGTATTATCGACAATGTGCCCTGCAGATGGGAGGACAAGACATGATGAATCTGCCTCCCCCAGAAGTGTCTCTGAAGATGTTCGATTATTGCGATTCTTTTGCTGATCCTCTGGAAAGCGTCATCACCTGTCAATTCTGTACGGAGAAGGGCGCTGTCTTCTGGTTCAGAGCGGCATTAGAGTCATCAGAGGCTTTGCATCCGGATTTCAAGGCGACGATCGAAAAGATCATGCCAGATGAGTATTTTCACGTCAGCAACGGTCGAAGAGCGGCGCTCATCTATGCCGAGCAAAAAGATAAGCGAGATCGACTCATTCGCCTCTGCTCTGATGCTGTGTGGATTACGATGAACAATATCGCTGGGGGAAGCGCTATTGTCGTTTAAGGGGAAGCGAAAGAGCATCATCGCACGGGGTGATGACAGGGCTTGGTAGCCATTTGGGTAATGTACGTGGACATCAACTCTGCGTGTTGATTCGTGGGCAATGAGATTGGGGAAGCTACGGGCATCACACTGGTGACTGACGGCAATCGGGGGGCGCATCAGTGAGAGAGCCAATAAAAATCAGGACGGATATCCTCGTCGTTGGAGGAGGCCTCGGGGGAGTTCGAGCGGCTCTGCGAGCCAGAGAATTAGGGGCTGAAGTCGTCCTCGTGGAGAAGGCCATCGTCTCCCGAGCTGGTCCGATGACCTACGTCCATAGTCAGTTTGCTCCCGACAGACTCCTTGAAGGAGAGGAACTGCTTCGCTGGATGGAAGAGTTCGTCGTCGGAGCAAACTATTTGGCCGATCAGGATTGGCTGGAGGTGTACCTGAGAGAATCCTATTTCCGGATACAGGAACTGGTGGAACTCGGAGTCCCTTACGTTCGCGATGAGCGGGGACGCCTGAAATATAATCTGGTACGAGGGCACAAAATCGGCACATCACTGGGCGTTGATGGGAGAGTGGCGATGGAAGTCCTTCGCCGCCACCTCAAACGGAGTGGCGTTCGGACGCTGGAGAAAGTCATGGTGTTTGACCTGCTCACGGCCGATGGACATCATCCTACCGGTGAGCGCATCTCAGGAGCCCTTGGTGTTCATATCCGGACGGGTCAACCCTATGTGTTCGAGGCCAAGGCCGTAATTCTGAATACGGGGCCATTTTTCCCCAAGATTCATTATGCCTTCTCCGACCACTGCTCGGGCGACGGGCATGCTATGGCGCTGCGGGTAGGGGCGGAGTTGACCGGGATGGAATTCGCTCAGTTTGCCGCCTGGAGTTACTTCAATCGACAGTTCTTCACCCCCGGTCAAGCGAAAATTCAGGGCATTGGTGCGCGGTTCATCAATTCGCTCGGTGAGGAGTTCATGCCTCGTTATGATCCCACATGGGGGAATATGGCTGGACTCTTTCAGATTGCGCGCGGCATCGCCACGGAAAACCTGGAGGGACGCGGTCCGTGCTATGTCGATATGCGCCACTGCTCCGAGGAAGACATCGCCACGCTCTATAAGGTCGCGCCCAGTGTAGAACGCGCTTTCGCTGAATTTGGAATCAATCCGCGTCGCGATCTCCTCCGGGTCGATCCATTTGTAGTGATCGGAACGATGAGCGGCAATGGAATTCGCATCGATCAGCAGGCACGATCCAACGTGGATGGGTTATTCGCTGTTGGGATATGCACCAATGTCCCGATTATGATGACGGGGATTTCTGGTAGCTCCCCATCGACCTTCTCCAACGTCAGCGGATATCGGGCGGGCCAAGCGGCAGCTCGGATGGCGGCTCAAATGTCATGGCCTCCCATCTGCGAGCATCAAGTGCGGGATCTCTTCAAACAGTTCTTCGCGCCACTCGCTCGCCGCGGCCAGCTTCGGCCTTCGGATATCTGGATGGCGATTGGAGAAGCCACGGCACGGGCCTCTTTCGCTCTCTTCAAAAACGAAGAGCACATCGTTCGAACGCGAGATGAGTTGCGAACCATATCGGAAACGCTATTATCCCGAGTGACGGCGCCAGATATGCACGAACTGGTGAAGGCCAACGAAGTGAGGAACTATCTTCAAATTGCTGAAGTGGTTTGTGAAGCGATGCTGGTGCGCCGGGAGAGTCGTGGAGAACTCATTCGCACGGATTATCCTTACGTGGATAACGAGGAATGGTTGAAGTGGGTGGTTATTAAGCGGGAAAATCGGTCTGATGGAGTAGAGGTCTCGCTCTGGCCATTACCTTATCACCGTTATCCCATCCCGGCTCCACCTGGTAAGTTCCCCATTGACCTTCATGTTCCCGATGAATATACCTCGACAGAATCCACGCTGCTGAATGATGAATCTCAGAATGCCTCAGTGAGGGAAAAGCTCACCTCATAGTGGGTTTCAATGAGGCGGCGTTGATGTTGTCATAGCAGTTAAGGAGAACGAGATATGGACAGTTACTTGGACGATCCGCGGGTGCAGGAGAAATTAGCGCTTCTCAACAATGACGTTCTCGAGACGACGCTCTACTTGAAAAAAGGGGAATCCCGACAAGCACAACCCGTGATCATTAAAGGGGAGCATCTCTTCCCGCTACTGGAATCGCTCGCCTCGGCTTCCGGGGACGAGGGAGGATCGGCCGGCGGTAAGGTGATCAGCCTGGTCAATAAGACGGCAGGACCATTTGAGGGAATCGCCCCCACGCTCCTCTGCGAAATTCGAGCTTTGCGTCCGGGACAGGAAGCTCAACCCCATCGTCATTCCATGGCTGTATTGCAATATGTCCTCCAGGGGTCAGGAAAGAGCTGGATCGATGGACGCGAATTTGATTGGGAGAGAGGGGATCTCATCGTTTACCCAGCTTGGTGCACACATTCATTTCGGAATACGGGAACGGAGCCAGCTTATTTCCTGAGCGTCATGGATGCTCCATTGGTGGCTGCTATGGGGCAGTTGAAGGTGCTCCCTCCTGAGGAAAGTGATCGTGCTCGTGAAAAGCGGCAAGGGATGCCATCGGCACGATACCGAGATTTTCCCCGCGTTCGAGAAGCCATTATGAAGTTAGAGAACGAACAGTTAGGCGTATTCACCTACCTCGATTCAGTCGATCCCCCGACGTCGATCGATCCGGTGATCATTCGCTGGAAAAGCGTGAAACCGCTGCTTGACGCTTTGCTGGAGGTACCGGTTCAAGAAGATCCGCGAGCCGGTCGGGTCATCGGGTTCTACAACAAAAAGCTCGCCGATGTTCGAGGCGTCACTCCGGGACTGATGGCCGGATTTCAGGTCGTGCCTCCTGGCCGGCGAGGACTCCCTCATCGCCATAGTGTGACGGCGATTCAATATATCATTGAGGGAACAGGGGTCAGTACGATTGAAGGACAACGATTTGAATGGGAGACCGGTGATATCGTGGTGACGCCCGGCGGCTGTGCTCACGATCTCAGTAATCGAAGTGAATCCCATCCGGCCTATATCCTGGGGATCACCGATCTCCCTTTAATGAGATATATGAGGCTGTTGACTGTCGAAGAGTTGTGAAGGAATCGTCCATGGCGCGCGCCGAGCCACATCGCGAGGGTGAAAAAAGTCTCTTGGAGGATCTTTGCGTTCTTTGCGCCTTTGCGGTGGATTTTCGAAGGAGGACGTCTTATGGCAATCGACTATGATCAGTTAGTTCAGGAGAAGAAACAAGCCATTGAATCAGATGTCATTCAAACGGTGACTTACTTGGATCAGATATCGCGCCTGGATCCGGTTGAGCCGTTCATCGTGAGGTGGGCGAAAGTGCGACCGGCTTTAATTGAGCTCGCCGGGGCCGCGGTCGCAGAAGGGAAAGGAGCACCGATCGACATTTACCTCATCAATAAAACAGCGGGAGAGCACAGCTCATCACTCCCGACGATGATCATTGGCTTTCGTATCATTCCTCCGCACGGGGAAAGCCATCGCCCGGTTCGATTGTTGACTGAATCTATCGAGTATGTAATCGAGGGAAACGGATTCACCAGAGTGAATGGAGAGCAATTCGACTGGGGAGCAAAAGATATGATCGTCATCCCTTCGGGCGCCGTCCGAGAGTATGGAAATGCGAATGGTGAGCCGGCGATTCTCTTCTTTTCTCATAATGGGGGATTGATCCGATTGATGAACTTGCCAGAGACGCGATCCTTCGTTTGGGAAGAAGCCGATGATCCGGCTCGGTTTCTTCCCGGCGATTCAAGGTGCTGGGAATCGTTGAAAGAGGTGAGCGGGCCCAATGTGGAATTGCTCCCTGCGCTTCGGATATCGGCGCCAGCACCGTGTCGGCCATTCCTGGTGAAGTGGCAGCAGAGTTGGGAGTTGCTGGAGGCGCTTCTCCACCATCCCAAGAAAGAAGATCCGCGAGGAGGGAAAATCGTTGGGTACGTCTATCGGGCTAAAGGGAATCTCCAAGCCTCGGCGGCCACGCTGGTCGGCGGCTACCAGATAATTCAACCGGGATTCAAAGGGATGGCTCATGCCCACAGCATGGCGGCTATCCAGTTGGCCGCGCTCGGACGTGGCTACAGTGTGACTGATGGTCGTCGGTATGAGTGGGAGGAAGGAGACATTTTGATCTTTCCTCCCTGGTGCATGCATGAGCACGGGACAGACGATCTCAATCCAGCCGTTCTGTTCGGCGTCTTAGATAACCCGTTGATCAGAGGCATGCGTCTCCAGCGCGTGACCGAACTCGAGCAGGGATACCAGGAGGTGATCGAAGTCGTATCATGAAAGTGCCGCGAGATTTCTTCGCAACGCGACATTGATTGGATGATCAATGGGCACAGATGTGGAGATCGATGGATAGGTCGAGGCATGTTGAAGAATGCACGGCGCAGTAGGAGCGGTGAAGGTTGGATATTGGTGGAGGGCAAGCATCAGTTTAAACCCGCAAGGCTGGATGGGCGGGATATTAAAAGCCATCAAATGAACTACATGTGAGCCAAAAAAAGAAAAAGGAGGATGACGATGAAGGAGCACTATATAAAAGCTGGTGAGATCAACACCCACTACTATGATGCGGGTGAAGGAGACGTTGTGGTATTGATTCACGGTGGGGGAGCGGGGGCGGATGCCTGGGGGAATTGGAAGGGGTGTCTGCCGCGGTTGGCCGAGCGGTTTCGGGTGGTGGCGGTGGACATGGTGGGGTTTGGTCAGACGGAGAAGCCGGATCCGGCGCGGTTTGAGTATAGTCAGGAGGCGCGCGTGCGACACATCATCGATTTTCTTGAGGCGTTGGGGGTGGGGCGGGTGCATGTGGTGGGGAATTCGATGGGTGGGGCGACGGCGTTGGGGGTGTGCATGAGGCGTCCCGATCTGGTGGACAAGCTCGTCCTCATGGGCAGCGCCGGATTGAAGTTCGAGCCCACGGAAGCGCTGCGGACGGTCATGGGGTATGCACCGACGAGGGAGAACATGGAGAAGCTGGTGCGGGCGTTGACGCACGAGGGATTCCAGATCGACCCTGAACTCATCGACTACCGGTATCGTCTCACCCAGCAGCCGGGTGTGATGGAAGCCTATCAGGCGATGGGGAGATGGATTGCGGAACATGGCCTGTTCTATCCCGATGAGGACATCAAGCGCATCAAGCACAAGACGCTCATCATCAATGGGAAACAGGACAAAGTCGTTCCCGTAGACGTGGCCTGGCGATTTTCCCGGTTGATCGAGAACTCCTGGTTATATCTCATTCC
>RFHM01000213.1 GCA_003696865.1 Acidobacteriota bacterium
GAGAAAATCCGATCGGCAGCGTTCATGGTCAGCGTGAGGCCCCCTTCGATCAACAGATCGACCGACTGTCGCTCCAGACGAGCTTTGTTGAGCCCGAAAGCGACCATCGAACCAACCAACAGGGCGATGAGGCTCTGGGCGATAGCGCGTTTCTGATTCACGATCTCTCCGCTCGATGAAATATCCTGGTCATGGTGATTTCATTGGCCGCCTCGTTATACCTCACTTCATCCATGAGATGATGAATCAGCCACAAGCCGCGCCCCCCTTGACGCAGCACATTCTCGTCTCGGGTAGGATCATCGACCCGGGTGGGATCGAATCCCTCTCCTTCATCGGCGATGGTAAATGTCGCCTGATGCTCATTGATATGGCCAATGAGGGTGACCTTCTTTCGCTCATCCATCCGGTTGCCATGACACATGGCATTGGTGAGCGCCTCGGTGAGCGCGATCTCGATATCGGCTGCCGCCGCCGGATCTCCCCACTGGCGAAGTTCCTCGACGAGCCGGGTGACGAGGGGTTCGATGTACTTCAACTGGCTGGGTATTTCCGCTTCAATCCGCCCCTTGATGGACGCTTTCACCAAGGGCACCGCATCCTTCCCGCCCATTGTCTCCATATCTCATTGTACCCGATGATCCGAAGCCCCTTCAAGGCAGCCTCGATCGACCGCTCGGTCTGGTTGACAGTCTCCAAGAACTCGCTTATCATTTAGCTGAAATGGGAGCGGGCGTGGCGCAATTGGTAGCGCATCAGCTTCCCAAGCTGGGTGTTGCGGGTTCGAATCCCGTCGCCCGCTCCACGTTGTCGGTCGATTCCCGGTGAGGCTTTCCGACGAGCGAGATCCGCGCCCAGCGGGTAATATCACGATGAAGGCTTCACTTCGATCTTCCGTTCGCTCTGAGCCGATGCCCCCGTCGTCTTCCCTATGACGGTCACCACCACGGGCGTTGGTGGAAACAGGTTCTCGGTCGCCTTCAGCGTGATGACGAATGTGCCATCGGGATGCGTTCGGGCGTCCAGATCGCCATCTATCGTCTGCCCGTTGACGCGCACTTCGATCGGTTCCTCCGATCCGAAGCCGTTTCCACGAATAGTGATGGTATCTCCGGGAGAAGCCTCCACAGGCTCCACCTGGGTGATGCGCGGCTGAATTTTGAACGTCGCCCGAGCTTCCATGTGCGCCGTCTGGGAGATGGCAATCACATCTCGCTCACCGTAGGGCATCACCGGCACCTCGAATCGAAGGACGAACGACCCGCGATTATCCGTAGTGATCGATTTGAGGCGCTGATCTTCAAATTGCAGCCGAAGACTCACATTGGGGCGAAAGCCCGTCCCCCGGGCGAGAACGTCCGTGCCCACCGGCCCCTCCGTCGGTTTGAGTATGAGCCATGGCATAGATTCTTCCTCCCCGTCGATCACTCACCACGTGATGGAGATCATCTTCACTGTTTGCACTATGGTGCTGATCGGACACTCATTGTCCTCTCGTCGAACTTCTACTTTGGACATGCGATCCCGTCCGAAGCATTCGACCAATAGCGACCTCATAGAACGAGAAGCCGACGTGCGTTCCGAGAGAACATGCTCGATTCTTCCCTTCATCCCGGGCACATCCGGTTCTGGCCGACCGCAGGTCGCAGCGATTCCCTCCTTTCGTCTTCCATAGCGAGGCTCCTCAGCGAAAGGGAGAGAGCCGATCCGTTGTGCCTTCTCTGTCAGGTCTCCATATGACATCGCTTCATCCAGCGCCGTAGAGTAGTAGCACAATCGGCGGATCATTTTCAAGAGTGGCACTCGGCAGGATATGACAATGACGAATTCATCGAGGCGCACCGAGCTCGACATGACTTCGTCAAAGAGGGGGGTTCGCCGGGACGGATGATGAGGAATCGGATGCTCAATCCAACCGGAAACTTCCCTTCGCCCACCGTTCTCACCAAGAGTCAGTGAACATCAACCATTGAAGGCAACGGGAATCGAGGAATGAACAGTGTTCGAAGGGGCGCTCCCGCCCCGCCGGTTCATTGAGGCGATAGGGGCGAGGAGTGGATGAAGCACTTTCTCCCGGGTCTGCTCCGCCACCGAACCCTCCATCGAGGTGACGCGCTCCATCCCCCTGATGCGGTCTTCCTCTTGACCGCCGCCAACGCGAGTCGTGGCGTTACGGCTGAGAGCCCTGTTCCCCAGTGATCCCGAAGTAGCGCATCCATTCGTCGATCTCTTGGCGACTGAGCTCTCTCTCCTCTTTCTCCTCGGCCCCAGCAGCTTCCAGGATGGCATCCAGATGATCGTTGAACTGCTCGCAGGTGAGCGCGCGAATGCCACAGGCGCGAACGTAGCCATAGAGTTCGCGATCCGAAGTCACCACAGTCAGCGCGCGTCGATCCCGTTGCTGAGCGACGATGTTTCTGATGACATCGTCGGCGCTGGAATGAGGTTGAGCGTAGAGGATGCGCACGCCCTGAAAACTGCTTCCATGAGGGAACTGGGGTTCGGGAGCTCCATCAAAGACGACGGTGATGCGCCGCCGCCGATGCCCGGACAGGTTGCGGAAGGCGGCCAATCGGTGCAACAACCGCCGACGAGCATCGGGAGTCATGACGCCTATGCCCGGCGTCCGGCCCATGAGATTGTTGCCATCGATCAAGTACATGAGACGCAACCTCCTTGCCCCATGTCAAGTCTCGATTCATTGGACCGATTCGCTGGAGGTGAGTTTCGCCGCGCTACCGCCGGTCAAGAGATAGAGTACGGCCATGCGGACGGCCACGCCGTTGGTCACCTGGTCGAGAATGAGGGAATAAGGACCGTCGGCGACCTCGGAAGCGATCTCCACGCCTCGATTCATGGGACCGGGATGCATCACAATGACATCGTCCTTGGCCAGGCGGAGTCGCTCCTCGGTGAGGCCGAAGCGAACGGCATATTCTTTCAGGGAGGGAAAGAAGCTCTCTTTTTGCCGCTCCCGTTGAATGCGCAACACCATGACGACGTCGGCATCTTCGAGCGCTTCTTCGATACGAGGGGTGACCATCAATCCATCGTCCACGAGTTGATCGTATCCCGGTGGAAGCAACGTCTGAGGTCCGCTCACGGCGACGAAGGCGCCCATTTTGGTGAGCAAGAACGTATTGGAGCGCGCCACGCGACTGTGGGCGATATCCCCGAGAATGGCGACTTTCAATCCCGCCAGGCGACCTTTATGCTCGCGAATGGTCAAGGCATCGAGCAGCGCTTGCGTGGGATGTTCGTGGGCGCCATCGCCGGCGTTGATGACCGGCGTCTTCACCATGCGGGCCAACTGATGGGGCACTCCGGCCACAGCATGACGAATGATGATGGCGTCGGGAACCATGGCTTCCAAATTTCGCGCCGTGTCGATGAGCGTCTCTCCCTTGACCACGCTGCTGGTGGAGACGGAGATGTTGATGGTGTCGGCCGATAATCGCTTCCCGGCGATTTCGAAACTGGTGCGCGTGCGCGTCGATGGTTCGAAGAACAGATTGACGATCGTCTTCCCTCGCAGCGTGGGAACCTTCTTGATCTCGCGAGTGGAAATTTCTTTGAACACTTCGGCCGTATCCAAAATGAGGTTGATCTCGTCGACATCCAACTCTCTGATGCCCAGAAGGTCCTTCCGTTTCAGCGCCGTCAACTTCCGTGTTTCCTGGCTGGTGGCTCGGGCTTCGCGGTTCATGGGTTGTCTGAGATTCGATGGAGATTCAGTCTTGCACTCTCTCCACGATCAACACCTCATCGACGCCGTCGATCTCCTTGACCATGACTTTGATGATCTCGCTATCTTTGGTGGGCACGAATTTCCCGACATAATCGGCCTGAATGGGCAGTTCCCGATGGCCGCGATCGACCAGGACGGCCAGTTGCACCCGGCGGGGTCGGCCATAATCCATGATATGATCCAGAGCGGCGCGCACCGTCCGACCGGTGTACAACACATCATCGACCAGAATGAGATTGTGGTCGGTGATATCGATGGGGAACTCCGTTTTGCTCACCACCGGATGAGGAGCGATGGTGCTGAGGTCATCGCGGTACAAGGTGATATCCAGCGCGCCCACGGGGACGGTGACGCCCTCCAGCAGATCGATGCGCTCGGCCAATCGTTTGGCCAGCGGGACGCCGCGCCGATGAATGCCGACCAACAGCAAGTCATCCGTCCCTTTGTTCCGCTCGACGATCTCGGAGGCCAATCGAGACAGAACGCGCTTGATGCTGGCCGCATCCATGATCTTGGCTTTCTCTCGGAATTCCATCGCTCTTCAGATCGCGACCGGTGCCCGCCGACCCGACGAAGGCTCGGCGGCCGGAATCTATACGTGGCGCCGCCTGAGTCGGGCTCGGACCTGGCCGAATGCCGGACGAGCCGTGATCAAGACGGGGATTCGCCGCTCATCATTGGTCACCCAGACGCGCACGCGATGTTCGTCGTCGATGCGGGTTTTTCCTCCATTGGCCTGCTCGGTACGAAGAGCGACTTCGATCGCCTCCACCGACCCCAACGGCGTGTCGATGACGCGCTTCTGTTCGGGACGCACGATGAGCGTGAAGGGCTCGTGCTTATAGATCCCCGTCAGTCGGTACTGCTTGCCCGAACTCAAATCCAATCGCCGAATGTGATAGAAGAGGGCGATCACATCCCGCGTATCCGAATGAATGGGTATGTCCTCGTCCCCGTTCAGACGGACGCGGCCCGCCTTCCAATCGAAGACCATGACGGCCTGGCGGTGCCGCCGTCCCTCCCGCAGATCGGCTTCGAAGCGGAATGGCAAGAGTGACTGGGGTTGGACGTAGGAGACGAACCGATCATCAACGGCGATGAACAGCGAGCGAACCAACCCCACCGTCTGCACGGTGGCCTGTAATTGGAGGCTCTCTGGCGGGGTGGACCCTTTGGCGACCGTCAGTTCCAACTGGGCGGCGACCAGATAATCCGACCAGGAGACGAGATATTCCAGGCGCTCGCCGATGACGGCGGTCAGTTGAAGGGGAGGCGGTGAGACCCAGGATGATGAAGCGACGGGAGCTGCCGAGTGTTGATCGAGCCCTATCGCGGCTCGGGACCCCGGCATCACCACGCTGCTCACCAAGAGCATCAAGAGAATGAGCCGCATCTGCTTCATCGCGATCTCACCGTTGACCAAGCATCTTCAGCGATGGCCGGCCCGCGCGCGGCCACAGTCTTTCACTGAGCGCCGAGGAGATCCCTCATCGTCGCCCCCCAGTGCGGCGAGAAGAACGAGATCGCGGGTTCCCGCGACGGCGCCGTCCACTCCCCGAGGAGCGTTCCTGTTCATCCTTGAGCAAGGCGCGGCGACTGAGCCGGATGCGCCCCTGTCCATCGTTGGAGATGCACTTGACCTGGATCTCTTGCCCTTCTTCCAGGTAGTCGCGGATATCGCGAATGCGATGATCGGCGACCTCGGAGATATGCAACAGCGCTTCCGTTCCCGGGAGAACTTCAACGAAGGCTCCGAAATCGGTCAGCCGGGAGACTCTTCCCGTGTACACTTTCCCCACTTCCACTTCGGCAGTGAGGTCCTTGATCATCTGAATGGCGCGATCGGCCGAGTCCTTATTTGTGGACGCCACATGAATCGTCCCATCGTCGTGGACATCGATCTTGCAGCCCGTCTGATCGACGATGCTACGAATGACTTTTCCGCCAGGGCCGATGACGTCGCGGATCTTTTCGACGGGAATTTGAACGGTGAAAATGCGCGGCGCATAGGGGCTGATGTCCGGCCGTGGCTGAGCAATGGTCTCTTCCATCTTCTGGATGATCTCCAGTCGCGCCGCTCTGGCCTGCTCCAACGCCTCGGCGAGAATCTGCGCCGTGAGCCCGCTGATCTTGATATCCATCTGCAGCGCCGTGATGCCTTCTCGCGTTCCCGCCACTTTGAAATCCATATCGCCGTAGTGATCCTCAGCCCCGGCAATATCGGTGAGGATGGCATACTTGTTGCCCTCTTTGACCAATCCCATGGCGATGCCACCGACGTGGGCTTTGATGGGAACGCCGGCGTCCATCAGCGAGAGGCTCCCTCCACAGACGGTGGCCATGGACGATGATCCATTGGATTCGGTGATATCGGACACCACGCGGATGATGTATGGCCAGGCGTCTTCCGGGGGTAACATGGGCTCTAACGCCCGACGAGCCAGAGCCCCATGTCCGATTTCGCGTCGCCCCGGCGCGCCCAGGCGGGAGACCTCACCGACCGAGAACGGCGGGAAGTTATAGTTGAGCATGAATCGCCGCCGAATCTCGCCCATCTCCAGGTCATCCAGATACTGAATATCTTCGGACGTGCCCAGAGTCGTCGTCACCAGGGCTTGTGTCTCACCCCGGGTGAACAACGCGCTCCCGTGGACGCGCGGCAACAATCCCACCTCGCAGGTGACGGGACGAATTTCGGTGAATCGCCGTCCATCGGGTCGTCGCCGGTGATTCAACACATCATCGCGGAAGTAGCGCTCCTTCAGGTGATCGAAGGCGCGGGCGGCCATCAAGCGTTTTTCCGGTTCATCTTCGGGATAAGACTCCACCACCTCCTGCTTCAGGAGGCGAATCGCCTCGGAACTCTGGCGTTTGGTTTTCTCCCGAACGTCGAGTGCCTCACGAAGGCGCTCACCATACACGCGCTCGATCTGTTGGACCATGTCGTCATCTAACGCGGGAGCCTCAACGGCCCGCTTGGCGATCTGCAGTCGCTCGCCCAACTCTTTCTGCCAGGCGCACAACCGCTTGATCTCCTGATGGGCCACGACCATGGCTTCGATGATCACCTGTTCGGGAACCTCCTTGGCGCCCGCTTCCACCATCACGATGGCTTCTTCCGTCCCGGCGACGGTCAGATTCAACTGCGATTGTCGAACCTGCTCGTAGGTGGGATTGATGATGTACCGGCCATCGATGAGTCCCACCCGAACGCCGCCAATCGGCGTGTAGAACGGAATATCCGATAGATACAGCGCCGCCGAAGCTCCAGTAATGCCGAGAATATCGGGATCATACTCCGTATCGGCTGAAATCACACTGGCGATGATCTGCGTCTCACACTGGAACCCTTCGGGGAACAAGGGGCGCAACGGCCGATCGATGAGCCGACTGGTCAAGACTTCCTTCTCCGTCGGCCGGCCTTCGCGTCGGAAATAATTGCCCGGAATGCGCCCTGCCGCGTAGTTGTTCTCTCGGTAGTCGACGGTCAACGGGAAAAAGTCGATCCCTTCGCGCGGTTCTCTCGCCGCCACCGCCGTCACCAGGACCATCGTGTCCCCATAGCGCACGACGAGGGCACCATCCGCTTGCTTGGCCATCTTGCCCAACTCCAGGGTCAGCGGATGTCCACCAATTTCAATTGATTCTTTCACATACATCTTCATGTCCTCCATGCGTCATAACAAGAAAGCCACGACACCCTCTGGCGGCGGTCGTGGCTCCCCAAGTCACTCGATTTTTCAAATGAGGTCCGCCTCCTGCGGACGAGTCTGCTGGGCTCACCTGCCCACTCACTCTGGTTTGTCCCCGGAGCCGTTCTCCGACGTCGCTCCGGCTCCAGGCCGATGTTGCCCCGCGAACTATTTTCTCAATCCTAACCGGCTGATCAACTGGTAGTATCGTACGCTATCGCGACGCTTCAAGTAATCCAACAGCCGTCGGCGCTGGCTGACCAGTTTCAGCAACCCGCGCCGGGAATGGTTGTCTTTCTTGTGCGTCTTGAAATGCTCGGTCAACTGAGCAATGCGATAGGTCAAAAGTGCAATCTGTACCTCTGGTGAACCGGTATCCGTTTCGTGTAATTTGTATTGATCGATCACTTGCTGCTTTATCTCTTTGCTTAACCCCACAAACTCTCTCTCCGTCAGCTTCGTTCGCTCCTCATTAACACAACAAAAATAGCACATCGCGACCCCGTTGTAAAGAGTGGAAAGGTCTCAGGGGGAGCAGCGTCGCCTTCGGATTTCGAGAGTAAGTGATTGATTTCTCTACTGTTATAGTGACACCCGGCGAACTTCGTCTCCCCTCCGTGGCCTCATCCGACGCGGGTTGCGCTCGGCCAGGACCTCGCCGACGGAGAGGAAAGGCCCCCAGGGCCATTTTGACCTCCGAATCGACCTGTGATATGATCCCTTCTCGCTGCTAACCCTTTGAAAAGTCAAATGGTTCGAGGCGAAGCTTGAGCCGAATGAGGTGGGATCCATGGACCGAGCGCGATGCTTCCTGATATTTTTGACGTTGGCGAGCGCGATGGGATTCACATCGGAGACACTCGCTTCACCCCCTCGGGGAATCAAGCGGTTCCCCATTGAGAGGAGGGGACTTCAACTCAGCCGTCCGGCGCACCCGTTCGCGCCCCTGGACGTGACTGGTCGGCGGGCCGCACTCCTCGGCCGGGAGGATGGGCGTTGCGAGGCGTGGGTATATCCACTGAAGATCCTCAGCGATTTTCGATGGACTTTCGAACTCGGCGGCGATAGCAGTGAGCGGCAGCGCATCCCGGCCCAAAAGCTCGCGACGACCGTCACGGTGAGACCCGAATGCACGATCTTGACGTTCTCGCACGCGGCGTTCACCGCTCGAGAGATCATGTTCGCTCCCCTGGACCAGCCGGCGGTGGTCATCCTCCTGGATGTGGATGCCCAGCGCCCACTGCGCCTGATCGGTTCATTCCGCCGCGAGTTGAAGTTGATGTGGCCGGCCGAGACGGCACCGAGTCGCATGAGATTCGACGCTCGCACCTCCGCTTTCCTGCTCACCGATGCCGAAGAACAGTTTGCCGCGCTCATCGGCATTCCCGGAGCCGAGGAGATCTCCCTCACCGATGAGCAAAAGGGACAACCACGCCGAGCGCAGTTCGCTTTGGACGTCTCGGCATTCGCCCGGCAGGACGAATTCGCCCCCATTCTCATCGTCGGAGCTCCGACCGGCGGCCTGGAAGCAGCCCGGCGCACATATGCCGACCTTCTTGCCTCCCTTCCCCAGGCATATCAGAGGACGCTGGCCCACTATCGCCGGTTGAAGGAAGAGACGGTGCAGATCTCCACGGGCGACGAACGACTCGATCGGGCGTTCGAATGGGCTAAGGTCCGCGTCGATAAAGGCTATGTCGAGAATCCCTTTCTCGGCGCGGGATTAGTGGCCGGATTTCGGCAATCGGGTGAGACGTTGCGCCCGGGGTTCGCCTGGTTTTTCGGGCGCGATGCTCTGTGGACGACGCTGGCGATCACCAGCACCGGCGACTGGGACCTCGCCCGCACGGTGCTCCGGTTCCTCAAGAAACACCAGCGCGCCGATGGAAAGATCATGCACGAACTCTCCCAAGCGGCCAGCTTCGTCGACTGGGCCGGGGCCTTTCCTTATTATTATGCGGCCGCCGACGCCACTCCCCTCTATCTCATCGCGCTCGACGATTATTACCGGGCGAGCGGCGATGTAGCATTCCTGAAGGAGATGTGGACTTCGGCCCAGAGGGCATACCAGTTCGTCGTCTCGACCGATAGCGATGGCAACGGGTTGATCGAGAACACCGCCGCGGGCCACGGGTGGGTCGAAGGAGGGCGGCTACTGCCCGTCCACGAGGAGATCTACCTCCAAGGTCTCTGGATGCAAGCTGGTCGGGCCATGGCCCATCTGGCCGAAGCCATGGGGGAAGGGCGACTGGCGACCATCTGTCGTCAACGGGCCGAACGCGCCCGAGCCACCGTCGAGCGCCTGTTCTGGAATGAGGACCGGGGATTCTATGCCTTTGGGCGGCGCCGGAGAGGGACGAACTTCAATGGCGCTCGCACGACGACGCTCCCCGAAGAATCCATGATCATGGAAGTCACCGTCATGCCCGCCGTGCCCATGTGGTGGGGATGGCTGGACGAGCGGCGGGCGGCGCGCATGCTGGAGCACATCGCTTCTGCCGCTTTGGCCACCGACTGGGGAGCGCGCTTGCTGAGCAACCGGAGCGCCCTCTACGATCCCCTCAGCTATCACTATGGGAGCGTCTGGCCACTGTTCACCGGCTGGGCGGCCATGGCCTGCTATCGCTACCGGCGCCCGCTGGCCGGATACGAGTTGCTCATGTCCAACGCTCAACTCACCTACGACGAGGCGCTCGGCGCGCACACCGAACTGCTCTCCGGAGACCGGTATCGTTCGTTCGATTTCAGCAGCTTCGACCAGGTGTGGTCCTCGGCGATGATCATCACGCCCCTCATTCGCGGATTGCTGGGATTAGAATGGGACGCCCCGGCGCGACAGCTCGTCTTCGCCCCACAGTGGCCCGCCCAGTGGGATGAGGTCATCGTGAGGAACCTTCGTCTCGGCGAAGCCCGGCTGGATCTCCAGATGCGTCGTCGCGCTCACCGCGTGACGTTGGACGTCACCCGACGAGGAGGCCGCATCCCCCTCATGCTCGACTTTCGTCCTGCGTTTCCACTCGATGCCGGAGTGAAAGGTGCCCGCGTCAATGGTCATTCGGTGCCTCTGGAGATCGATCGGGGGCGCGAAGATCAGATGGCGCGCCTGCGCGTGCAGTTCGTCCAGACAGCGCACATCGACATCGACTGCACGCCGGGCACGGAACTCATCGTCCCCTTCACTCCCGCTCGATTGGGCGAACGGACGCGACGATTGAAGATTCTGCGCACGAGCCAGAACGCATCGACGCTGGAAGTGGACGTGGAAGGACGAATGGGCGCCATCTACGAGATGATCGTGTCCACGCCTCGCGACCTGCGGGAAGTGGTCGGAGCGGAGATCGCGACGCGCGACGACCACGAGATCCACCTCCGCGTTCGCTTCGCCGGCCCTTCGTCCTATCAGTATGCGCGGAAGACCATCGCGCTCCACTTCGCCCAGCCGGCTCCAGGCCGCTCAAAAACGCATTGACAATGGATTCGAAAATCGGTACGGTGAATGCGGCCGAAATGGCTCCAATTCCAAAGGAGGCCGAACGACGATGCTGAAGCAACTGAGTAGATACAGCGACTGGGCCCCGGTCTTTCTCCGGGTGGCCATTGGGCTGATTTTCATCGCTCACGGTCAGCCCAAGCTGTTCGGAGGATTGGACAACGTCGAAAAGATGCTGACCGGTCTCGGCTTTCCCTGGCCCGGGTTCTTCGCCCTCGTGCTCGCCATCGTGGAATTCTTCGGTGGCATACTGATTCTCATTGGTCTGTTCACGCGCTACGCCGCTGCATTGATCTTCATCGAGATGGCCGTGGCCATCCTGAAGGTTCACCTCCCGCATGGGCTCACCGGGCGGGGAGGGTATGAGTTTCCCCTGTCACTGCTGGTGGGCGCCCTGGCGCTCATGTTGTTGGGGCCGGGCAAGATTTCCATCGAAAAGACGATCCTGAAACGAGAGTTCTGACGCCCGATGCGATAGGGTTATCCCTTCAGAACGCTCTCTCTAGCCGGGAGAAGGCATTCGCCCGGTCGTGGTTGTGCATCTCGCGAGCTGGATTTATCATTGTCTACCAACATTGATGGCGAGATGAGGTGACGCGTATGAACATCGGATTGCTCATGGCCCTCTCGGTCTTAGCGCTCCTGGGCGGATATCGATTCTACGGCCGGTATGTCGCCAGGCTGGCAGGCATCGATCCTCATCGACCAACGCCGGCGATGAGGCTCAACGACGGCGTCGATTACGTTCCGGCGAAAGCCCCCGTCCTGTTCGGGCATCACTTTGCGTCGATCGCCGCCGCCGGTCCCATCGTCGGACCGACGCTGGCCGTGTTTTATGGATACGTGCCGACCTGGTTGTGGATCATTCTGGGCGTCATCTTCATTGGCGCCGTTCACGATTTCATGGCCCTGTTTGTGAGTATCCGCGAGGGGGGGCGCTCGATCGCCGAAGTGGCGCGGCGAACGCTGGGAAAAACGGGATTCATCTTCTTCGTCTCCTTCGCCATTCTGCTTTGTCTGCTCGTCTCGGCCGCCTTCCTGGATTTGATGGCCGCTCAGGCACTGACCTCGACGTATCCGCTGAAGGAGTTGGGGCTGTCTCCTGACCAGACGATCCTCAAAACGGTGATCAAAGACGGGCAACGGCACGTCCATATTGGTGGCGTGGCGGCCACGTCGGTGGTCCTGGTGACGGTACTGGCTCCGCTATTCGGCTATCTGCTTTACAAGCGCAACCTGAAAGTCTGGATGATGAGCCTCCTCGCTCTGGGATTGTGCGCCGGATCGGTGGCTCTGGGGTTCGTCTATCCCATCTCGCTGAGCGCCAACGCCTGGATGGGCATCGTTTGCGTCTATGCTTTCATTGCCTCCTGGGTACCGGTATGGATCATCCTGCAGCCGCGCGATTTCGTCAATGTGCATCTCCTCTATCTCGGTCTGCTGGCCATGGTACTGGGCATCATCGGCAGCGGATTGAAAGGGGTGCACATCGACGCTCCCGCCTTCTATGTGAACGCCGAAAGCATCGGCGCGTTGGGATGGGTATGGCCCTTTCTGTTCATCACCATCGCCTGCGGCGCCTGCTCGGGAGCTCATTCGCTCATCGCCAGTGGGACGACGTCCAAGCAAATCGCTTCGGAGAAGCATGCGCCGCTCATCGGCTATGGTGGTATGTTGATGGAAGCGCTGCTCGGCATCTGCGTCACCCTGGTCATCGTCGGCGGTCTGGGGTTCAGCCAATACAAGACCATCGTGTGGGAAGAGGGTAACGCCCCGCTGGCCTTCGCGCTGGGCGTCGGTAAGACGCTCGATCACGTGGGCCTTCCCACCGTCTATGGCACGATCTTTGGCATCCTCATGCTGGGAGGATTCCTGCTCACCACCGTAGATACCATCGTGCGATTGACGCGCTATCTCTTCGAAGAGCTGTGGGCGGTGCTCCTGCCGGGTGGACCGGCCTGGTTGAGAAATCGATTCTTCAACACCGGTCTGGTCATTGGCTTGATCGCCTTCTTGAGTCTCACCAATGGCTATCAAGCGATCTGGCCGGTGTTCGGCTCGGCCAATCAATTGATGGCCGCGCTCGCGCTCATCGCCGTCACGGCGTGGCTGGTGCAGAAGGCGCGCAAGGCCTGGTTCGCCGCTCTCCCGGCAGGATTCATGGTCGTCACCACGGTGACGTCGTTGAGCAGCCTCCTGTGGCGAAATCTCACCGGGCGAAACTGGATACTCTCCTTCACCGATGCGCTGCTCCTCTTCCTGGCCGTAGGCGTTGTGATCATGACCGCGCGATACTTTTTCAACCTGAGGGCGACATTGGCCGCCGAGGCCACGGGAGCGTCGGGGACGACGGGCGATTGAGGAGGTGACTCCTCATCTCGCCTATCCCGGCCTCCGTCGAGAGGGCCCTCCCGGGGTCGGGACGGGAGTGCGACGAAGCGATTCCGACGTCGGAATCACCGGTTGATCTCAGAGAGGGTACAATGGCAAGAGTCGTGATCATCATGGGCTCGAAGAGCGATCTGGAACACTGTCAGAAGATCTCGCGCGCGCTCGATCGCCTGGGCGTCGAACACGTGTTGCGGGTGGCGTCGGCCCATAAGTCGCCGCTCAAGGTTCTGGAGATCATCAAGGAGTACGATCGCTCTGATGTCGTCTTCATCACCGCGGCTGGCCGAAGCAACGCCCTCAGTGGTTTCGTCGACGCCCAGACGAGCAAACCGGTCCTGGCCTGCCCTCCCTATAGCGATAAGTTCGGTGGCGCCGACATTTTCTCGAACTTGAGAATGCCTTCGGGGGTCGCTCCACTGGTCGTCCTGGAGCCGGAACAGGCGGCGCTGGCCGCCGCCAAGATTCTCGCCCTCTCCGACCGGGAACTCGACCAACGGATCAAAAGCTACCAGGCGCAAAAGCGAGAAGAGATCGATCGCGATGATCGCGAGGTGAAACGTCGTCAGGAGAGTGCGTGACGGCGAATCCCCTGATGGCCACCGAGAGGATGAGCAGAGGCTCGGAGACTCACGCCCTCGGCGACTCCTACCGATGAAGAACTCCGTCTGACTCGCCATGAATCTGGTCACAGCGACAACTGAAGCCATCGCCCGCGGTGCGAAGATCATTCGCTCGGGTGGACTGGTGGCTTTCCCCACCGAGACGGTATACGGCCTCGGCGCCGACGCCTTCAATGCTCTGGCCGTGGCTCGCGTTTTCGAAGTGAAGAATCGACCGCAATTCGATCCTCTCATCGTGCACGTGGCCGACAAAAAGATGGTGGATGAATTGTGCACGGCGGTGAACGACCGCGCTCGAAAACTCATCGACCGATTCTGGCCCGGCCCGCTGACGCTCGTCTTGCCAAAGAGAGCCGCGGTCCCCGATATCGTCACGGCGGGCTTACCGACGGTCGCCGTCCGCATGCCCGCCCATCCCGTCGCCTTGAGGCTCATCGAACAATCGCGCACGCCTATCGCCGCCCCCAGCGCAAATCCTTTTGGGTATCTCAGCCCCACCAGCGCCGAACACGTGGCCGAATATTTGGGCGACAAAGTCGACCTCATCCTCGATGGTGGCCCCTGTCCCATCGGCGTGGAATCGACGGTCCTCGATGTGACGCAGCCGGAGGCCACCGTGCTGAGGCCGGGAGGATTGCCGGTCGAGGAGATCGAACGCGTCATCGGAGAGGTCCGCGTCATCACCGGCGATGTGGACGAGCCGCAATCCCCGGGACAACTCCCTCGCCACTACTCTCCGCGAACGCCAATTCGGATCCTCAAGGCAGAAGAGCCGACCATCGAACCCGGCAAGAACATCGGCCTCCTCGCTTTCAGGAAGCCAGATCGTATCGGGCCTTTCACTCGGGTGGAAGTGCTCTCCGAAAAAGGCGATCTTCGGGAGGCAGCGGCCAGATTCTTCTCCTGTTTGCATCGCTTGGATAAGGCCGGGTTGGACATAATCTACGTTGAACCGGTGCCCGAAGTGGGATTGGGTCGAGCGATCATGAATCGACTCATGAAAGCCGCCGGACGACCATGAGCACGGAGAGGGATTGCTTCACTTCAAAGAGATTCTGGAACGAGCGGCGAACGAACCGCTTCTATTCTTAATGATGGCCTGTCCGCTTCGGGCAACGGTTCGGCATGTCCGAAGGATGGGCGATGACGACACTCCCTATCGATGAGGATGCCTCATGAAGACACTGCTCGCCCTTTGCACGTTGTGGATGCTCACCCTGGCCGGTTGCCAGAAGTCAGCGGCCACCCGGGGTTCTCGATCCGATGCCGAAGATGACATCAGAGAAGCCGTCTTTCGCTACCAATTCCAGCACAATCACTCCGGTCTCCAGCAACAGGCGGACGCCTATTGTCTCTCATTTGGTCGGCCGGGAGCCTATCAGGATCCTCCCGACGCGTTCCTGAAGCGGTTCCGCGATCACGTCCCTCCGGTGCGAAGAGCCTCCCAATGCGAGATCTCTCCCCCACATGGCGTGATCGACAAGGCGACGGGCGGGAAGGGACTCATCTTCTGGATTGCCACCATTCGTTGGGTGAACGATGAGGAAGTGGAAGTGGAAGGCGGATATTACGAAGCGGGAACCAGCGCCTCGGGCAATCTCTATCGCGTGGTGCGCGAACACGGCCGCTGGGTCGTCAAACAGGATAAACTCCTCTGGATCTCTTGAGCGCCGCCAGCGAGAGCCAATATCCGGACTCGCTTCTCAATCCACAGTCGCCATCCTGCTCTCACCCTCCGATGGTCAGAGCGCGCAGCGACGCACAACATCGCCCTCGGGACGTTCAAAAGAGAGCATTTCGCCCAGCACCTCAGCCTTCGGGAGAGACTCTGCTCGGCGAAAATGGCCCCCGTTGACAAGATGCGTTCCTCCCGGTAAGATTTTAATCTTACTAATGAGTCAGATTAATCGGCGCGTGTGGCAAAAGATGTTTCAGAGGACGGTGAACCACTGCCGGCCCATCCGTCAGAACTGTATGTGTAGGTGCAGAGGCGCTGGCATGGCACGGTGTTGGTGTTGTGCTCGCGCTCATCCGCCGGTAGTGGGGCTGGAGGCTCGGGATGGAGCGTAGTTGAGCGGGCATTCGGAGGGAGACAGCGAAACCCACTATCCGGCGACAGCCGATGGTGGGTTTTTTTCATTGAAGATGATCAAAGAAGACGTGATCGCCCAACGACCGGAGAGCGTGCTCGACCGCATCGGTCGGACGCCGCTGTTGAAGCTCTCGCGCATCACGCGAGGGCTTGGCGAAGTGGAGATCTACGCCAAAGCCGAATGGTTCAATCCCGGCGGCTCGGTCAAGGATCGGGCGGCTCTCCGCATGATCCTGGAGGGCGAACGCTCGGGCGAGTTGACGCCGGAGAAAACGATCATCGATGCGACTTCCGGGAATACGGGGATCGCCTATGCCATGATCGGAGCGGCCAAGGGATATGCCGTCAAGCTCTGCCTGCCGGAAAATGCCAGCCTGGAACGCAAGCGCATTCTCAAGGCCCTGGGAGCGGAGTTGATTCTCACCGATCCGTTGGAGGGCTCTGATGGGGCCATCCGGGAGGTGAGGCGCTTGTATCGAGAACAGCCCGAGCGGTATTTCTATCCCGATCAATACAACAACCCGGCCAACTGGCGAGCACACTATGAGACGACGGCCGTGGAGATTTATCGGCAAACCGGCGGGCGGATCACCCATTTCGTGGCTGGCCTGGGGACGAGTGGCACGTTCGTGGGCACGGGACGACGACTCAAAGAATTCGATCCTCAGATTCAACTCATCTCGGTACAACCGGATTCTCCCTTCCACGGCCTGGAAGGATTGAAACACATGGCCACGGCCATCGTCCCGGGCATCTATGATCCCACGCTCGCCGATGCGAATCTGGGCATCAGCACGGAAGAAGCCCATCAGATGGTGAAGCGACTGGCCCGCGAAGAGGGATTGCTCGTCGGCATCTCGTCGGGCGCAGCGATGGCCGCGGCGCTGCGAGTGGCCCGCCAGCTCACCGCCGGCGTCATCGTGGTCATCTTCCCCGACGGAGGAGATCGTTACTTGAGCGATCGCTTCTGGGACGGATGAAGCGAGAGTCGAACAACACTCATCAAGGTGAGGAGCGAAGATGAGCATTCGATTGACTGAAGCACACCGCCAGGCCATTGGGGCCCATGGAGAGCAGGCCTATCCTTACGAGTGCTGCGGACTTCTCCTGGGGCGGATGCGCGATGGCGTGAAGGTGGTCCAGGAGATCAAACCGGTGAACAACGCCCGGCTCGATTCGCCGCGCAATCGCTA
>RFHM01000214.1 GCA_003696865.1 Acidobacteriota bacterium
GAGCTAGAGTAGCGGGGAAGTAACGATCCCCGGAGGTGAGCACCAGGGCATGGAGAGAAGCCCCGCGGCTGGTCCGCAGGGAGGGGTCGGTTGAGAGCTAGAGTAGCGGGGAAGTAACGATCCCCGGAGGCGAGCTCCGGGGCCTTCGGGAGAGAGGGGCGGCGTTGAGTAGCTGACCACTCAGGAACCCCGGAGCCAAGCTCCGGGGCTTGGAGGAGAAGTCCCGCGGGTGGTCGGCGAGGAGGAGCCAAGCTCCGGGGCCTGGAGGGGAAGCCCCACCGCTAGACTGCGGGGAGGGATCATGTGTGAGCTAGTCCATGGGCCTCTTTCCACCCTTTGGGAAGCCCCGCGGCTCCGGCGGCGGGGAGGAGTCAGTTACGAGCTAGCCCGGGAGCGCAACAAGATGAGGAGCCTGGCGGATTCATCTTCATCGGCGATCAGCTCAACAGCCTGATCAGCCGATCTTGCAGGAGACTCGATTGAACCGCATCGGCGACCGATCGGACGTACATCATCTCGCTCCGCGCCCGCCGCCGCGCCGTCCGGATGAGCAAGGCGTTCTCCGCCGGCGTCGGTCGCTCCGATCGTCTCACGATGATCACATCAGCCTTCCCGATGAGCGCATCGGCAGTGGACTTCCATTTCACCGGCGGCACCGAAATATCGATGAGAAGAAGGGTGAGGTCGGCATCCATCCGCAGGGCCAACGTGCTGCTCTCGACGATCACGCCTGCAGATTCCCCGAGTCGGTTCACAAGATCAATCCAAGCTCGTAGAACGGCGTCCGGGCGAGCGATGATCCAGAACACCGGCCGGGCGCCCGCTCGCGCGAATCGCCGGGTATCGGTCACACCGTCGTCAGCGGCCCCTTCTTCCGGCACGATGACGTACCCGCGCTCGATGAACTCCGGCCTTCGACAATATGGGTCGAGGTAGGACGGTGGCGCTTGAGCATCTTCCACTAAAGTGATCTTCGCCGCCGCCCATGGGGCGGGCCCGATGACGCCGAGCAACGCTTCGGCGAGCGCCGTCTTCCCGGCTCCCTTGGAGAGGCTGGCGATGATGATTTTTTTGAGGTGCGACGTCATGGCAAACGGTGGTTCGGCTCACTACGAGAGCGTCTTCAACAGGCGCACGCGCACGCGAGTGCCGGCGGGAAGCTCTCGGACGTCGGCGGGAACTTCCAGGATACCGTCCGCCCGAATGAGCGAGGACAACCGACTGGCGCCGCCCCGCAGCTTGATGACGCGCCATCCATCGGCCTCCGGCTCCAATCGAACGCGAACGAACTCCACCGCTCCCGGTGCCGATCGGATCGTCTCGGCCAGGCGTCCTTCCACAATCGGCGGCCGATCGAACGCCAGACCGTAGTATCGCTCGATGAGCGGCCGGACGAAGAGATGAAGGGCGACCCACGACGCCACCGGATACCCCGGAAGCCCAATCGCCGGTTTCTCTCCCACCAGACCGAGCACCACCGGATGACCGGGATGATAAGCCACGCCGTGAACCAGAACCCGTCCCAGTTCGGATATCACCGTGCCGGTCAGATCTTCCCGCCCCATGGACGTTCCACCGCCCACCAGCACGAGGTCGCATTCCGCGGCGGCCTCGCCGAGCGCCGATCTGAGCGCCGCTCGATCATCGGGGATGATGGGACCGATGTCAACGACACATCCCCATTGCCGGAGATAGCCCGAGACGATCTGGGAGTTCGATTCGGGCAACTGGCCCGGCCGGAGATCGATCATCGGCGAAACCAGCTCCGAGCCCGTAGGGAAGTACATCGCCCGGAGCTGCCGCTTGACCCACACGTCGAACGCGCCGGCATTGAGCAGCGCCGCCACCGCTTCCGGCGTCACTTTGAACGTCTCCGGCACCACGATCTCCCCCTTCTGGACATCCTCGCCGATGGTGCGCAAGTTCTTGCCCGAAGCGATGGGCCGTTCGACCTCGATGAGCCCCGGTTCCAATTGGCGCACGTCCTCGATTTTGATCACCGCATCGAATGGTGCCGGGACGACATCGCCGGTGTCTACATAGACGAAGTCTTGCGGCTCTTGCAACCGGATGGGCGTTTCCGGGGAGGCCGATGTCGTTCGATCGGCGACGACGGCCACGCCGTCCATGGCTGCGCTACGGAAGTGAGGAACGGGCCGCCGCGCGCGCGCCGGACGGCTGGTGATCCGACCGAGCGCCCGACGAGCGGGTACGCATTCTTCCGGGGCGGCGAAGAACCCGACGGCATCCAGGGCATCGAAGAATCGCCGTTGGGCCTCGTCAAGTGGCATGAGGTCGATGTGACCGCGAGTCATCGTTTCAGGCCGTCTTGGAGATATTCATCGCCAGACGTTCGTGACCGGCGTAGACGTTGAATCGTCCTTCTCGCAGGAAGCCAATCAGCGTCATTCCATATTCGCGGGCCAGTTCCACGGCCAGATTACTCGGCGCGCCAACGGCGGCCATCACCGGAATGCCTGCCATGATCGCTTTTTGCACCAGCTCGAAACTGGCTCGACCGCTCACCAGAACGACGGTGTCCGAGGCCGGGAGTCGCCGATTGAGAAACAGCGCGCCAATGAGCTTGTCCATGGCATTGTGCCGTCCGATGTCCTCGCGCAATAAGAGCAACTGCCCGTCGACATCGAAGAGCGCCGCGGCATGGAGTCCGCCGGTTCTCTGAAACAGGCTTTGCGCGCGATCCAGAGCTTGGGGCAGGGAATGAAAATAGTCGGACGAAAGCTGCATGGCGCCCACCGGTCGCCGGTCACAGATGGTCCGTACGAGTTCCAACGAGGCTTTGCCGCAGATGCCACAACTCGACGTCGTATAGACGTGTCGACTCAATCGCTCGGCATCGAAAGTCACGTCGCGATGGAGGTAGACGGTGACGATGTTGTATTTCTGCAATTCGTCCGAATCGGTGCAGTAGGCCAGCGGGTTCGTACAATAGGTGATGTGCGTGATCATGTGAGGATCGGTCACCACGCCTTCGGTGAACAGGAAGCCGGCGGCCAACTCGAAGTCATCGCCGGGCGTTCGCATCGTCACCGTCACCGGATGGGGAACCCACCGCCCATCGCGCCAGGCGACGACGCGCACTTCCATGGGCTCTTCGGTGACCAATTCATCCACGCGGTGCAAGAGTTGATCACTGCGCACATCCACCATGGACATCCGGGTGGTACTCGTCGGACGCTTGTTCGTCGGTCGCCATGTCATAGCGGGATCACCTGGACGAGTTCGTTCCGGTAGGCGGGAATGCCCACCTCGGGTTCGACCATGCTGCGACGGATGAGCACATTGGCTTCCGGCCAGTACATCATGACCGTTCCCGGTTCAATCGCTCCGCGGCGAACGCGCCCGCGGAACTGGCCGGTCTCGGACTTGACGAGCACCCTGGCGCCCTCTCGCAAACCGAGGCGTTTCATATCCTCGTCCGAGAGGATGACGTCCTCTCGTTGGGCGCCCGCCGATGTGTCGCGCTCGCCGAACACGATGCTATTGAATTGCTTGCCACGCCGGGTTGACAGTTGGAACCATCCTTCGGGGACATCGCGCTCCGGTGGACGGAGCGGCGTGAATCGCGCTCGACCATCGGGCGTGCCGAACGCGCCGTCTTCGCCCAACCGCTCGCCTCCCCATTGAATCTGATCGCCCTTCTGGCAGAGATACTGAATGCCGTCGTAAAACGGCACGGCGCGGGCGATCTCCTGCCGAATCTCTTCGGTGGAACCGAACGCGATCTTCTCCGCCTGCTCGGGTTTCACGCGCCGGGCGATATCGATGAGGACGCGCCATTCGTCGCGCGCTTCCGGAGGGCGCGGACCGGGGATCTGGGGATTGAAGATGATGCGGCGTTCGGTGGTCGTCTCGGTGTTTCCTCCGACCATCTCGTATCGCGTCGTCGCCGGGAGCAGGAGCACGGTATCTGCCGGATCGACGAACATCTGCGGGTTGAGAACGATGTCATGGTGGACGCGGAGCGGAATGCGCTCCATGGCCTGGCGAACGTATGCACTATCGGGGAGGACGGCGAAGAGGTTGCTCCCTATGCAATAGAGGACGTCGAGTTCACCGCGGTGGGCGGCATCGATCATTTGCGCGGCGTAGTGACCGCGCCAGGCGGGAACGGGAAATCCCCAAAGGGCTTCCATTTTCCGCGCCCCCTCCTCGTCGACCGCGACGCCGCCGGGGAACTGATTGGGCACGGCCCCCACTTCGGCGCCCCCTTGAACGCCGGAATGTCCCCGAATGGCCATCAGACCGGTGTGCGGGCGCCCGATCATTCCTCGCGCCAGGGCGAGATTGGCGATGGCCTTGACGTTGGCCACGCCATGCCGATGCATGGTCACGCCCATCGACCAGACGAAGATGGCCGTTCGCGCGCGGGCGTAGAGTTCGGCAAATTCTCGCATACGCTCCCGTGAGGCTCCCGAGAGGCGCTCCAACTGATCGAAACTCTGTCCTTGGAGTTCCTCGACCAGTTGTGGCCAGCCGGTTGTGCGCCCCTCGATGAACTCCCGGTCCACCCAGTCGTTGGCGATGAGGTGCTTGAGGACGCCGTTGATGAAGGCGATGTCCCCGCCGACGCGAATCCGGAAGAAGGCGTCGGCGACTTTCGTCCCCACGATCGCCGAATCCCACGATGACGGCACCCAATACTTCTCCAGGCCCGGTTCCCGATAGGGGTTGATCACCGCCACGCGCGTGCCTCGTTTCTTGGCC